>JBGSWC010000287.1:0-15564 GCA_041752635.1 Pirellulales bacterium
CGAACGTGGCCCGGTGTTCTTGCTCAGCAATTTGCCGGTCGAAGTGGTGGAAGAGCTGGGCATGGCCCCCATCGCCGAAGCCGACGAGCTTGTGAGGCTCGCCCATCGCATGGCCGATTGCATCGTCATCGACGACGCCCACTACACGACGGCGACGATCCATACGCCCGTCGTCGCAGGTGATCTCGAATGACGGGCACCGCCACTCACGCCGTACTGATCGCCGGCCACGCGGTGGCGACGCCCTTCCGCTCGCGGCTCGAAGTGAGCGGCGCCGATCGCACGACTTTCTTGCACAATTTCTGCACAGCCGACATCAAGAAGCTCGCCGTCGGCGAATGCTGCGAAGCGTTTTTCACCAATGGCAAAGGCCATGTGCTCGCCCACACGTTGGTATTCGCCACCGAAGCAAAGCTGATCGCCTACTCACTGGCCGACGACCTCGCCACGCTGGTGCCTCACCTCGACCGCTACATCATTCGCGAAGATGTGACGCTGCGCGATGCCACGGGTGAACCGGGGCCATGGCTCGCTTCGACTGATTTCGCCTTGCCCGCAGGGCTCGCAACGAACGTCAATAGCTTTGTAAGCGAACTGCAATTGCTCGATGGCAAAGACGCCACGGCGCGAGCCAGCCTCGCCGAACAGCTGGGCGAAACACCGCTCGCCTCCGAAGCTGCGTGCGATACACTCCGCGTCGCTAGCCGCTGGCCACTGCATGGAGTCGACTTCGACGACCGGGCGTTGCCTCAAGAGCTAAGCCGCGAAGCGGCGATTTCGTTTCATAAGGGTTGTTACCTGGGTCAGGAAACAGTCGCCCGCCTCGACGCGCTGGGACACGTGAACAAGCGGATCGTGCAATTAAAACTCACGGCCGACGATGTTCCCGCAGCTTTGCCGACGGACTGGATGATCGTCGACAAGAAAGCGGGTGTGCTCACGTCGGTTGCCGAATCGCCCGATGGCGATGGGCTGGTGGGGCTGGCAATGCTGCGCAGTGAGTTTTCGTGATGCATCGTGACGACGGAATCACCCGTTCGGGCCGCTGGGGCGACGGATGAATGGCAGCGGTGCTAACCGTCGGGATCGTCGAGCAACTGCTTCAATCGTGACCGCAATTTTTCTGGATAATCGTCGAGCCATGTCGCATCGATCATTCCGAGCGAAATCATATCTCGTAGATGCACGCGATCTTTATCACGAAATGCGTTCAGTTTCATTCGCACAAGCGTGCTCAAAGCGACTGTTTGAAAGTCGTCTGCTCGCGTTACTGGTTCGATGTCGGGATTCGGTTCGCCTCCTCGTTCGATATTGCCAACCAAAAGCACGTGGACCGCATCGCGTGTCGAAGCATCGGGATGCTCAACAAACATATCTAATCCCGATGTGTTGCGGTAATGAAATCCGGCCGCGGTCATGGCTTTGATCAATGCTGGCAAATCGGCAGGACGGACGAGAATATCGACATCGCGTGTGGTCCGCAGCGCAGCTTCTTCGACCTGCGCGACCCAAGCGCGTACCGCGTGTCCGCCGATGACCGCGTAGGGAACTTTGGCCGCTTCAATTATCTGAACTGTCTTGCGTAAACGTTCATTTACCTTCTCCACCGCCCGCTCCATTCGATTCCACAGCACTGCACCAGTAATCGTAAATTCAACCATCATTCAACCTCCAACACGTTCGGTCCACTGCGGGACCGCAATGTCGCAGCGGATGTCGACGCCGTGTCACTCATTTTGAGGATACTAATATTAGCGGTCGATGTGGTGGTGGTGTATTGCATCGCTCTACTTCCGGTCATCTCTATTTATTGGATCACTGATCACTGGTCAGCTTTCGAACTTCCGTTGAAAAGATTTTCAGATACTTCACCGCTGAAGTCCAGCGAGAGTCGGCAAAGTGAACAGGGGCCCCAGTTGAGCGTACAGTTGGAGTTGTTCTACGGAATCGCCCGCTCAGGCATCGGTGGCGTCGGATATCGCCCTAGCTTGAGATTCCAATAGGCCCACGAACGGGGATCGAATATGCCTGGTGGGGCGTGGTCGAGAGCACCCCTCAGCCCATCGTCGCCAAGTCGCTCGCCTAATAAGTTGACGTCCCGATAATCTCCGTAGGTCATCGCGTAGGCAACCAATCGCGCTGTGTCGGCGAGGGATTGCTCTGGCGGTTCAAACCAGATCACTCGACTGGCGAGTTCGAGCAGTTCAGGCTCGGGTGCGAGGGGGGGTAGCGCCGTTTTCGCGTGCTCATTCATTACTACAATTCACTTTTGGGTAAGGTCGGGCAAGTTGGCGATCTCGACGTTCCTCACAGCCTCGGCAAGCAAATCCATCGTCGACATGGTGAGCGAACTGAGGTTTCCATCGCCGAAGTAGGATAACGATTTAAGTGTAAGCTCAGGGCGAAACTGCGGGCCAAATATCAGGCTCGCGGCCGCAAGGGCGTGCGGCAGATCGACCCGACCGTCAGCAAGAATCGCGGCGATATCGATGTAGTCTTTGGCTTCGGCGCGTCGTTGTACTGCGACGGCTTTCATCCCGGCGAGCTGCAAGAGCGAAGCGACCTTTATCCCGTTATCATTCGCAACAGCGACCGGTTCGAGTCGTTTGTTGTTTGCTGTTCCGAAGAACGATATATTTACGGCGCCCTCGCGATCGACCAGCAAGCTGAGTGTATTGGGTGCCTGCTGAACGATCGACGCACTCACCGCCAGGGGCAACGATTCGCACAGTTCACCCGGGTCGAATGGCGTCGTGCCGAAGAAATCAAAATCGACGCTCGTTCGATGCCCTAGATGCAGTGCCACGGCTGTTCCCACGCACAGCAGAAAATCGCCCGGTAAACCGGCGAATTCATCCCAGACGCGACGCTGGGCAGGAGAGAGAATCTGAAGTTGCGGTAGGAACTCGGCGACCATGCCTAAATTATAAGCGATTCCACCACATAAAGCCTCGATACCTCTGCCGGTTTTGCGCGACGAGGAACGTAACACCCTGCACCGCAATAACTTACGCCGCGAGGGCGAAATGGCCAGCGGCCAAATACGGCCAGTTCGCCCCGCACACGACCATTGTCGTCACGCCCTGACCGGGTAAACTGTAGGGCTCGCGGGCACTAAGTGGTTGGCCCGCAATCACTTTCGCCGTTCGGGCAGCGCGGGGTTCGCGATGCCAATCGAACGGCGAGACGCCGGTCAATCAGCTTACTCTCCGCGGAAAAATATGCACTCGCAAGTCGTAGTTTTAGGAGGCGGTCCAGGAGGGTACGCCGCTGCTTTCATGGCAGCCGATTTAGGCCTCGAAGTCACCATTGTTGAAGCCGACGCCCGGCTGGGGGGCACCTGTCTACTGCGGGGCTGCATCCCGTCGAAGGCATTGTTGCACGTCGCCAAGATCATCAGCGAAGCCGAGGAAATGGCCGACTGGGGAGTCGAGTTTACCCGTCCCAAAATCAGCATCGACAAAGTCCGCGAGCGAAAGGAAACAGTGGTTTCGACGCTCACGGGCGGGCTGGCCGAGTTGTGCAAACGCCGCAAGGTCCGCCGTGTTCACGCGCGTGGTGTGTTTGTCGACTCGACAACGCTGCAACTCGAGGGGGGCGACCCCAGCACTTACGACGATCAGCGTATCACCTTCGACCATTGTATTCTGGCAACTGGCTCGGTGCCGACGATGCCCAAAATGTTCGACATCGACTCGCCCCGGGTCTTCGATTCGACCGGCGCGCTCGAGCTCGAGTCAATTCCCGACACGTTGCTTGTGGTGGGGGGTGGTTATATCGGTCTCGAAATGGGCACCGTTTATGCCGAGCTAGGTTCGGCTGTGTCGGTCGTCGAACTGACCGATGGATTGCTGCCCGGCGCCGATCGCGATTTAGTAAAGCCACTCGAAAAGCGTGTTCGCCAGCGATTTGCCGGCGTGCATTTGGGCACCAAAGTAGTGAGCCTCGAGGATGCGGGCGATCATGTCGACGTCAAGATGGAAGGCCCCGAGATGAACGGCGTCCATCCCTTCGAAAAGGTGTTGATCTCGATTGGCCGTCGACCCGTTTCGAGCGGATTTGGACTCGAAAACACCAAAGTTACCATCACTGATCGAGGCTTTGTCGAAGTCGATAAGCAACAGCGAACCAGCGACCCGCACATCTATGCCATCGGCGATGTGGCAGGCGATCCGATGCTGGCTCACAAGGCGAGCTACGAGGGTAAAATCGCCGCTGAGGTAATCGCGGGCGAACCGGCCGCGTTCGACGCGCTGGCGATTCCTGCTGTGGTGTTTACCGATCCCGAAATCGCCTGGGCTGGGGTGACGGCCGAGCAGGCCAAACAGCAGGGATTGAACGTCGATATTGCTCAGTACCCGTGGCAAGCAAGCGGCCGAGCGATCGCCAACGGCCGCACCGATGGCATGACCAAGTGGATCATCGACGCCGAAACCGAACGCGTGCTCGGGTGTGGAATTGTCGGCCTAGGTGCCGGTGAGCTCATCGCCGAAGCGGTGCTTGCAATCGAGATGGGGTGTCACATCCGCGACGTTGCCGAGACCATTCACCCCCACCCGACGCTGAGCGAAACGCTCGCCTTCGCGGGCGAAGTGCAACTCGGCACCGCGACCGAAGTCTATCGACCAAAACGAAAAAAGAATTAAGGCTAACGGGAGGGCAACGCTCCTGCGGAGCCGAACCCGAAGACAACGCCAAAGCTCGGCAGGAGCCTCGCCCTCCCGAAGTCTGGCTCCGACCCACCGAAGGTTTTCGACATGGCTAATACCGCTCTCATGCAATCGAACTCTCCCATTCCCGACGATCCCGATCCGTCGGAAACGGGCGAATGGCTCGAGTCGCTCGACTATGTGCTCGAGAACAAAGGACCTGAGCGGGTCAAACAGTTGCTCGCGGCACTCGAAGGGGCGGCCCATCGTCACGGCGTCGAACTGCCGTTCACGGCCACCACGCCTTATGTCAACACGATCTCGCGTGCCGAGCAGCCCGCCTATCCGGGCGACCGCGAGCTCGAACGCCGCATCAAGAGCTACGTTCGCTGGAACGCGATGGCGATGGTCACACGTGCCAATCGCAGCGCCGCTTCGCCCGGCGGGCACATCAGTACGTTTGCGTCGAGTGCAACGCTTTACGAAGTTGCACAAAACCACTTTTTCAAGGGACGAGGCGAAGATGGTTTCTCAGGCGACTGCGTCTACTTCCAAGGCCACGCCGCGCCGGGCATGTATGCGCGGGCATTCCTCGAAGGCCGGCTGACCGAAACCAACCTTGTGAATTTCCGCCGCGAGTTGGCCGAAGGGGGTGGGCTGTCGAGTTATCCTCACCCCTGGCTGATGCCTAATTTTTGGGAGTATCCGACCGTCTCCATGGGCCTCGGACCGATCATGGCCATCTATCAGGCCCGGTTCAATGAGTACATGACCGATCGCGGCATTCGTGACTGCAGCAACCGACGAGTATGGGCCTTCCTCGGCGACGGTGAATGCGACGAGCCCGAAACGCTGGGCGCCATCACGCTGGCCAGCCGCGAGCATCTTGAGAATCTTACCTTCGTCATCAACTGCAATTTGCAGCGGCTCGATGGGCCGGTGCGTGGCAACGGCAAAATCATCCAAGAACTCGAAGGCACCTTCCGCGGTGCCGGCTGGAATGTCATCAAAGTCGTTTGGGGTGGCGACTGGGATCCGCTGCTCGAAAAAGATCACGACGGATTGCTTGCCGCGCGAATGCTCGAAGTCGTTGACGGCCAATCACAGAAATACGTCGTCAGCGGCGGAAAATACATCCGCGAGCATTTCTTCGGCGCCCATCCAAAGCTGCTCGCGATGGTCAAGAATCTTAGCGACGACGCGCTCTGCAAAATGCGACGTGGTGGCCACGACCCCGACAAGGTTTACGCCGCCTACCATCGCGCCGTGAATCTCAAGAACGGCAAGCCCACCGTCATTCTGGCCCAAACCATCAAGGGCTATGGGCTCGGCGAAGGGGGTGAGGGTCGCAATATGACCCACAACCAAAAAAAGCTCAACGAAGACGAGTTGCGCGAATTCCGCTCGCGTTTTGGCATTCCCATATCGGACGAAAAGGTTGCCGAAGCCCCCTTCTATCGTCCACCCGCCAATAGCCCCGAAATGAAGTACCTGCGCGAGCGTCGCGAAGCTCTTGGTGGCTTCGTGCCGTCGCGCAGCACGAAGCCGATATCGATCAGCGTGCCGCGTCTACCCGACTACCAGAAGACGCTCAAAAAGAAATTGCAAGGCGAGTTCAGCACCACCAACGGCTTCGTGCGGCTGTTAACTGATCTGCTTCGTGACAAAGAAATCGGTAAGTACATCGTGCCAATCGTGCCCGACGAATCGCGAACGTTTGGTATGGAAGGTTTGTTTCGACAGGTCGGCATCTACGCTCACGCGGGGCAGTTGTACGAACCGGTCGATGCCGATCAACTCGCCTTCTACAAGGAAGCCAAAGACGGCCAGTTGCTCGAAGAGGGCATCACCGAAGCGGGCAGCATGAGCAGCTTTAACGCAGCTGGCACAGCCTATAGCTGTCACGGCGTGAACATGATTCCGATGTACATCTATTACTCGATGTTCGGGTTTCAGCGCATTGGCGACCTGATCTGGGCTGCCGCCGACATGCGGGCCAAGGGCTTCTTGATCGGTGGCACCGCCGGCCGCACCACCCTCAACGGCGAAGGCCTCCAGCATCAAGATGGTCATAGCCTTGTGAACGCAATGGCGTTTCCGACCGTGCGGGCCTACGACCCGGCCTACGCCTACGAGATTGCCGTGATCGTGTTCGACGGACTCAAGCGCCTGTACGAAGACAACGAGACCGCCATTTATTACCTCACGGCCGAGAACGAAAACTACGAAATGCCCGCCATGCCCGAGGGGTGTGAAGAGGGCATCATCAAGGGCATGTATCCGGTGGCTAAGGCCGACAAGCGGCTGACGCAGCATGTGCAATTGTTTGGAAGTGGGCCGATTTTGCGAAGTGTGCTCGCCGCCCGCGATTTGTTGGCCGAGAAGTACGACGTGTCGGCCGATGTATGGAGTGTGACAAGCTACACCGAGTTGCGTCGCGAAGCCCAAGAGTGCCGCCGGTGGAACATGCTGCACCCGGCTGCTGAGCCGCGCAAGAGTTACTTTGAAGAACAGATCGACGGCATCGAAGGCTCGTTCATTGCCGCCAGCGACTACATGCGAGCGCTCGCCGAGCAGGTTGACCCGTGGGTGCCGGGCGGCTTGTTCGCTTTGGGCACCGACGGCATGGGGCGCAGCGAAAGCCGCGCCGCCTTGCGGCGTCACTTCGAGGTCGACGCCGAGTCGATCACGCTAGGTGTGCTGTATAAGCTGCACCTTTGCGGAAAGCTCGAAGCGAGCGAGGTGGCGAAGGCAATTGAAGAACTGGGAATCAATCCCGAAAAGGTCTCGGCGATTTACGCCTAACGATATAGACAGGATTAACGGGATTGGCAGGATCTACAAGATTAGTCATAGCCGACGAGCTACGCCTCGTCGGAGTAATCTAAAATAGATTTCTGCAAGTGTCTCAACGAAATAGCCACGACTCGACACAACAAAATAACTATGCCCACACAAATCAAACTCCCCAACCTCGGCGAAAACATTGAATCGGGCGATGTCCTCTCGATCCTTGTAGGCGAGGGCGATACGGTCGAGAAAGACCAAGATCTACTCGAAATCGAGACCGATAAGGCGACGATGCCGATTCCGAGTCCCGAGGCGGGCAAGATCGTCAAGATCCTCGTTAGTGAAGGGGACACGGTCAACATTGGCGGCGCGCTGTTCGAAATTGAATCGAGCGGGGACGGCGACAATTCGGCCGACGAAGCGAAGTCAGAGACAAAGGAAGAACCAAAAGCCAAAGAGACGCCCAAGCCCAAGGAAAAAGCCGAGCCTGAGCCAGAGCCAACGGAGGAAGAAGCCGAGCCGCAGGACGAAGCTGAACCTGAGCCCGCAAAAGCGGCAAAACCCGAGCCCGAAGCCAAGCCTCAGAAAGCGTCGCAAGAGGTGTCGCCGAAATCGGTTACCGCAGTCGACACGCCCGGCGACGGTCATGCATCGGCGGCGGCCGGGCCGAGCGTTCGCCGGCTGGCCCGGGAATTGGGAGTCGACTTGCGTCGGGTCCGTCCGAGCGGCGATGGGGGTCGCATCACCGAAGAAGATGTCCGCCATTACGTTCGCCGGATGCAAGAACAGTCGCGTTCCTCGACAGAACCAGGTGTGACTCCACCCGGTTCGGCGAGCAGCGATTCGCAAGGTGCTGTCCGCGTCGAAAAGATGAGCCGGATGCGGCAGACAATCGCAAAGAACATGGTGGCGAGTTACACCACGATTCCGCAGCTCACCAACTTCGACGATGTCGATGTCACTGAGCTCGAAGAGATGCGCCAGCAAAGCAAAGACGACTACGCCAAGCGCGGGCTTAAACTATCGCAGATGCCTTTCCTTATCAAGGCAATCGCATCGAGCCTCAAGATGCACCCGATCGTCAACGCTTCGGCCGACATGGAAGCCGCTCAGGTCATCTATAAAGAGTACGTCAACATCGGCGTCGCCGTCGACACCGAGCGGGGGCTGATGGTACCCGTGATTCGCGATGCCGATCGGCTTTCAATTTCGCAAGTCGCGCGAGAACTCGATCGCCTAATCGACGCAGCCCGTGGCGGTACGCTTGGTATCGACGAAATGCGTGGTGGTACTTTCACCATCAGCAATATGGGCGCGGTCGGTGGCACCTACAGCACACCCATCATCAACCCACCCGAAGTGGCGATCCTCTTGATCGGCCGCAGCCGGATGTTGCCGACCATTGTCGGCAAGAACATCGAGCCAAGGCTCATCATGCCGCTCTCGCTCACCTACGACCACCGCGTGGTCGACGGAGCCGACGCAGCTCGGTTCTTGAACGAGGTGAAGGGCTTTTTGGCGGCACCGGGCCGTTTGTTGTTAGCGCCGTAGAGCGGCTGGCCACGATGAGCGATTGAAAACGGTGCCAGAGTTCCGATACGCGCTTGTCGCCTTCACGCTATTGCCTTGTTCGGAATGAAAATTAGGTTGGGTGCCACTACTAGCTCTGCCGGCGCAAGCCCTTGTGACGCTCACAGTTACGCAGCACTGCAGGAGCCAGGGTGCCCTCACATTCAAGCGGAACGAAGCGCTAGGCCCCGATGAGACGTAGCTCATCGGCTAGCGGCCGCTGCTTGCGCTCTCTGAGAATCGACCGCATGAATGCGGTCACTACGAACGGTTACCAATGATGGTGGTGACCACGTCCGTAGTGGAAGTAGATGCCTGGCCGTGGGCGAGGGGCGGGAACCACATAGATGGGTGCCGGTTCGTAACGGCGCTCGACGACAATCGTCTGTGGGGCCGGAGCCGAGTAGGTCGGCTGCGGCGGACCAACCTGGGCGTTTTGCATCGCCGAGATGACCCCTTCGCTCACGCCCGAGCGGTGCATTTCGATGATCTCGGCCACTTCAAGCCGGCGCTGGACGCCACGCTGACGAATCTGGTTAATCACCACGCTCTCGGGCAGTCCGCTCCGGACCATGTTGACGACATCGTTCGTCGAGACCGCTTGTTGAATAACGGCGGCTTGCTGTTGTTGCTGCTGATAGGCGAGTTGCTGCTGGTTGTAGGCGCGACGCTGTTCCTCTTCGTCGGCACCCCGGCCAAGAATCGAACCGGTGATCGCACCAATGCCGGCCCCGATGGCCGCGCCCGCGCCCGCTTCGTCGTTGTTGTCGCCGATAATCGCACCGATGGCGGCACCTGCGAGTCCACCACCGACGGTCCCACGCCGTTGATTCTGCTGGGCAGCAGCGGGCGACGACATCAGCAAGACGGTAGCAACGACAAACAGCGTACGCATGGCAAAGCTCCGGTAGATTCGCGGCGCGCACTGAATCGCACGCCGCACGGACCAGCTATTACTGCTTATCGGCATTTAGGGCTAGTGAGAATGAGGGGCGACTGAGTGCTAGCAGGCGATCAAGCTTGGGGTGCCAAGAACCGAAGGTAATCGTCGAGCGAAGTGTCGAGCCGCCGAAGCATGAATTCGTTGTATTCCTGATCGCCACGTCCGAGCTGACTCTTTTCGATCGCTTCGATGTAGTCGATGCGATCCTCAGGACGAATCACGATTGGTGGGTATCCGGCGCGCATCAGCAAAAGATTCATCAGCAGTCGCGCGGTGCGCCCGTTGCCATCACTGAAAGGATGGATCGAAACGAGCCGCAAGTGGGCTTCGATAGCCGTTTCTGGCGACGGCGTCGCCGCCGCGAGCCCCTCGCCAAACTCGGCCATCAAGCGAGGCAGCTTGTGAGGTGCCGGCAGCACGACCATCGAGCCAGCGATCCGCCGTTGGTGCTGGCTGTACTCGCCCGCCTCGGATTTCATGGTTGTGCCTACCACCACGCGATGGATGTCGCAGACATCCTGTTCGGTGGTCGCCCGACCGGGCTCGGCCATCGCTCGCACGAGCTTCAGCGCATCGACATGGTCAACCGCCTCCTGGTGGTCTTTCAGCGGCTTTCCACGAACTGTCAACCCTTTCTCGATCACCAGCGCGGTTTCTTGCCGCGTAAGCGTGTTCCCCTCGATCGCATTCGACGTATATGTCAGCTCGACATCGTACCACGCATCGAGACTGGCGAGCGCCTCGGGCGACAGCGGGCGCAGCGCGTCGAGTTGGGATCTCTTGAGTTGGATTTGTTCGAGCATGGGAAGAGCCGACGTGACATCGTTGGTTAATGAATCCCACTTCATTCTAGCTGATGGCTGACCGCTGACCGCTGAAAGCTGACGGCTCTAAACATCCAAATTCCGCACCTCAAGCGCATGCTTCTGAATGAACTCCCGCCGCGGTTCGACCTGTTCGCCCATCAGCACCCGAAACAAATCGTCGGCAGCACCGGCGTCTTCCATGCTGACTTGCAGCAGCGTGCGGTTCGCCGGATCGAGTGTCGTTTCGCGCAGCTCCTCGGCATTCATTTCACCGAGACCTTTAAAGCGAGTGACCGAGAGGCCTTTTTCGCCGAAGCTGCGGACCGAGCTGGGGAGGTTGCGGAGGTCTTCGAGGCCATATTCGCTGTCGCCACGGCGGAGCATGTACCGCGAGCCTTCTTCGCCGGTCCGCTCTTGGGGAATCAGCGAATCGATCTCGAAACCCATGGCTCGCAAGTCGCCGAGCATGTTGTTGATCGTGCGGACCTCGTGCAGTTCGATAATGCGAATCTTTCGCTGAGGGATGTCATTCTCGGCGACTTCGGCCGACTCGCCGTTTTCGACGGCTTCGGGGTCATTCGCCGAGAGGGCGGTCGTGCCGTCATCGACGACGAGGTCTCCCTGTTCCGCGACAAACTTGTCGAGTTCGTCGCGACTAAAAAACCAATGTTCTTCGGCACCCAAAAAGACGTGGTAGCCGGGCAGGCGTGCCGTGTCGGGGTCTTGCCGCACGGCATGGAGCTTGAGCGAAATGCCGCGTCGTTCGAGGGCGATCAGCGCTTCTTCGAGTGTGGCCAGATTGCGAACGAGCTTGGTCATTTGCTCGCCTTCGATCGTGCGCCCATCGCCCGGGTCGAAGATGGTTTCGTGAAGACCAAGTTCCAGAAGCTGGGCCTTCATTTCTTCTTCGGTCTGCACATAGGTCGTCTTCTTGCCCTTCACCACACGGAACAACGGCGGCTGGGCGACGTAGACGTGTCCTTTGGCCACCAGGTCATACATCTGGCGATAGAAGAACGTCAGCAGCAATGTACGAATGTGCGAACCATCGACGTCGGCGTCGGTCATGATGACAACCCGACCATAGCGGCGCTTGCTGAGGTCTTGATCGGCCCCGATGCCGCTGCCAACGGCCGAAATCATACTGCGAACTTCTTCGTTGGCGAGCACCTTGTCGTCGCGACTCTTGTAGGCGTTGATGATCTTACCACGCAGCGGCAAGATCGCCTGGTACTCGCGCATCCGGCCTCCCTCGGCCGAGCCACCGGCCGAGTCACCTTCCACGAGGTAGAGCTCACAGCGATCGACGTCGCGGCTCGAACAGTCACGAAGCTTACCCGGCAAGCTGCCTCCGCTGAGTGCGCCTTTGCGGTCGCGGACCAGTTGTCTGGCCTTGCGTGCGCTTTCGCGTGCCTCGGCGGCGAGGATGCCCTTTTTGACAATTGCCTTCGCGGTGCGAGGGTTCTCTTCGAGATACTTCTGCAAGAACTCGCCGAATAGGCTGTTGACGATGCCTTCGACTTCGCCATTGCCCAGCTTCGTTTTGGTTTGTCCCTCGAACTGTGGATGAGGAACACGGCAACTGATGACGGCCGTGAGACCTTCGCGAACGTCGTCGCCGGTAGGGACGAGGTCTTTGAACATGTTCTCTTTTTTGCCATAGGCGTTGAGCGTACGTGTCAGTGCCGAACGAAAACCGGAAAGGTGGGTACCCCCTTCGGTGGTGTTGATGTTGTTGACGTAAGAGTGGACGTTCTCGGTGTACTCACCCGAGTACTGTAAGGCGATCTCGAGCGAAACCCCTTCGAGTTCGGCGTCCATGTAAAGCACGTCGGCATGGGCCGGTTCGCTGGCGCGATTGAGGTGGGTGACGAACTGACGGATACCATCGTCGTAACGGAACGACTCCGATTCGCCCGAACGGGCGTCGGTGATCGAGATACCGACACCACCGTTGAGAAAAGCCAGCTCTTGCAACCGTTTGAGCAGCGTTGCGTAAGTGAATTTTGTAACGGGAAAGATCGTCGGGTCGGGTTTAAACGTGGTCTTTGTACCCCGTTTGGTGGTCGACCCGACGCGGCGGGCTTCGCCTTTGGGGATGCCGCGTTCGTACTCTTGGTGATGGACGTTGCCATTGCGATAGACATCGACCTCGGCCCACTCACTCAGGAAGTTAACCACCGTAACACCAACACCGTGCAGACCGCCGGAAGTTTGATAGGCTCCCTTCGTGAACTTGCCGCCGAACTTGAGCACCGTCATCACCCCTTCGAGCGTACTCACGTCGCGGCCAAATTGTTCGCTCAGTTGCTCGTGACGGTCGACGGGAATGCCCCGGCCATCGTCTTCGACGGTGACGGAGCCATCGACGTTAATGATCACGCTCACATTTGTCGCGTGGCCCGCCATCGCTTCGTCGATCGAATTATCGACTACTTCGTACACCAGATGGTGAAGACCACGAATTGTGGTGTCACCAATGTACATGCTGGGGCGTTCGCGAACATGTTCGAGGTCGCTGAGGTGTTCGAGCGAATCACCTTCGTAAGTATTTTCGACGGGGATGTTCTTGCGTCGCGGTTGCTCTTCGGGACTCGGTTGATCAGTATCGGTCATCAGTTATTTCGGTAGAGGGAATGTTTTGAGTGTTCACGTCATTCCCGCGAAGGCGGGAATCCATAGGCAACAGTTTCACTCTCGATTCCCGCCTTCGCGGGAATGACGATTACCACCAACTTGTTTTGGTTCAATCTCAATCGCGAAGCGTGCCAACTCGCAGTCTCAGTCCGGTAATGTTGGTTTCGGGAATCGCTGCAGACAGTGCCGCCACAATTCTCGTCTTCTCAAAGTCAATCTCCTGCAACATCAAACTGTTAGCGACCACCACTTCGAGTTGCCCTCGACGGATGGCGATCGCTTGGCTGAATTTTGCCAGCGGCTCGCCGGCGACTTGTCGCCACACGTCGGCCAGTTGTTCGTTCGACTTGCGGGCAGCGTAACCTCGTTTGGCGAACAACTGAGCCACGACATCGCTAATCGCTTTTGGTTGCCGGGCGCGAAACCAATTTCGCTGCCGCTCGTTGCGCTGCGTTAGCTCTTCGATTTCAGGGTCAACGGGTTGTTTTGGTTTCTTAGTCATAAATAAACGACCGAATGAGACATCGAACTAAGTCGTCGGAGTATTCAAATCTCTAGTGATCGCGGGCCAGGGGCATGATGACGTAACAATACCCGTCGTCGGTCTTACAGAGCGCCGCGCTGTCACCATCGATCAAATCGATGGTCAGGGTGCTCGATGGATCGAGCACCTTTAAAAAGTCGAGCACGAACTTGGGATCGAGCGCGATGGTGATGATGCGGCCGTCGTAACTGATCGGCATCTCGACACGCGACTCGCCGATCTCTGCGGCCCGGCCTGAGGCGACGAGCGTTCCCTCGCCAAACATGAAGTCGATACCCCGTTTCTCTTCGCTCATTACAATTTGTGCCTGGCGAACCGCCGAGGCGAACTGTCCGACCGGCAGGTCGATCTTGCTGCTATCGCGCGATTGGGGAATGACTTCGCGCCAGCGAGGAAATCGGCCTTCGAGCAACCGCGTGATGATAGTCGCCTGTGGTGAGCGCACTAACAACTCATTTTGCCGTACTGCAAGCTGCACGGTTGAATCATCGTCGACGAGCACGCGATCGATGAGTTGCATCGAACGGCTCGGCACGATTGTCGCTTCGCCAAACGCGACTGCTTCGCCCGTTCTCGCAATGGGGCCACTCATCTTGGCGAGTCGCCGGCCATCGGTGCCGACTGCCGTTAACTCGTGGTCGTCTGCTTCGAGTTTGATGCCCCCTAGCGCATAGCGGCTGCTGTCGTTGTCAGTGGCAAACAACGTGCGGCGAATGACTTCTTTGAGCAGTCGAGCCGAGACATCATAAAAATTTGTCTCGTCGAAGCCTGCGATGGGCGGGAACTCGCTGGGATTGATCGACGGCAAATTGAACTCACTACGCTGCCCCTTCACGATCGTGTGCTCGCCATTGCATTCGATCAACACGGTATCGTCGTTCGACTCGCGGAGGATGTTACCAAACCGCTGGGTCGGCAGCACGGCACTTCCGGGGGTATCGATTTCGATGCCCTCGACCTTGTGGCGAATGCCTACTTCAAGGTCGGTCGCCATCAGTGTTGCGCCATCGCTGGTGACGTCGAACTTGACGTTCTGGAGAATTGGTTTGGGACTTCGTTGCGGCGCGACGGCCGCGACCGGACCAAACGCGTGCAGGAAGCTTTCGCGGCGGACGGTAACTTTCATTGGTTTACTTTCGTGATGGATCAGTTAGCGACGCCGTTCGGCGGCTTTCTTTGTTGTTAATTTTTTAAGAAGTGATAGTAGTAATGCGAAGCGAACAGGTGTTGATGAATGCTATGCAAAACGTCGCAAGTGTCGAAACCAGCGTCACTTACGACTTGTCGCATTCGGTGCAAAATGCGTTTGATTGCTGTTGGTGCCGTGTTGCGTCGAGTCGATCGATGGTCGCTCGTTGGGGAATAGCCCAACCCGACAAGACATTTTGTCGACGAAGAGTGACACTTGGTTACCGGTTCTTAACACTTTGTTAACACTCACTTCTGACCGTTTTCGATTAGGCTTGTACGAGACGTCGCAGGTCGGCCAGCGCCGAGCGTAGGGCGACATCGGTCGGTAAACGGGATTCAATTTTGCGGTGATGGTGGAGAATGGTTGTATGATCGCGGCCGCCGAGTCGGCGGCCGATTTGTTCGTAACTAAGCGCGGTCAGTTGGCGGGCAAGG
>JBGSWC010000288.1:0-3904 GCA_041752635.1 Pirellulales bacterium
TGAAGCCCTCGGGGGCAAACAGGGCCCCCTGGTCGTGGTTGCCGAGCAGACAAACCTCGGCATTCTCGATCACCTGGTCGAGGCACTCGCAGGGGTTTGGCCCATAGCCAATCATGTCGCCGAGACAGAAAATTTGGTCAATTCCCTGGCTACGAATGTGGGCAATGACGGCCTCGATGGCCTCGAGATTGCCATGAATATCGCTGATTATCGCGCGTTTCACCCCACACCTCCGCCACTCAACAATCGGGTTGCCAGCTTCGAGCCAAACATCGCAGCGGTGCTCATGCAAATAGGAGATTGGGGTAGAACAAACGTCACAGCCCTTACAATGGGAGTTCCGCCGACTGCCACCTTCCGAATCCTAAAAGTTAGGTCCGATAGTGACTTACGTCAAGTCGCTCGCCGATGCCCGACTGTTGTCGCTCCGGTAAGTCTACGGTTCACTGTGGTGGTGGCACAAAGCTCTGTTCAATTCCAATGCACTCATCGCTTGCCCACACCGCACACCGACCTTGGCCGATGCCCACGAAACCGTGGGCATGGCGACAGTCGTGGCGCAACCTCTTGTTCGCGCATTGGCCGGTCGATCCATCGCTGTTGAGCCCTCTGATTCCACCGCAATTAAAGCTACAGGAGTTCGACGGGACGGCTTGGTTGGGTGTTGTGCCGTTTGAGATGGCCGGCGTGATGCGTCGTCCATTGCCCGACCTTCCAGGCATTTCGGCGTTCCCCGAAATCAACGTGCGAACCTACGTCGAATTCGACGGCCGCCCCGGCGTCTGGTTTCTCAGTCTCGACGCAGCCAACCGGCTTGCCGTTTTCGGTGCGCGACAACTGTTTCACCTACCATACTACTTCGCCGCGATGGACGTGTCGGTCGACGACGAAAACGTCGTGACTTATTTCACGAAGCGTGCTGGAGACACACCTGCCAGTTTCTCAGCTAGATATTGGCCAACCGGACCAGTTCGCTTAACCGATCCAGGGACACTCGATCACTGGCTGACCGAAAGATATTGCCTTTACACGCTCAACCGTCGCGGACGGCTCTTTTCCGCGGAAGTTCACCATCCGCAGTGGCCACTACGGCAAGCTCTGTTGACGCTGCGAGAAAACACGATGGCTGTGCCATTCGGAATTGAATTGCCTGAAGCGCCGACTCTGCTGCACTACAGCAAACGAGTCGACGTGGTCGTATGGAATCTACAGCTACTGAAATAACTCGGGATTATCGACGCTGAAGTCCTTCTCGGTGTAGCCGTTGTTCAGCTTCAGATCAGTATAGATGTACTTCTCCATCAGTTGTGGCTTGCCCCCCTGTTGTTTGGGCCAGGTGTAGGCTTCGAATGCCGTCGGAATCTTATATTCATTATCGATATAGATTCGCGCGATATGGAACTTGAACACGTTGCGTGGCACCGGGTGGGTGGCCTCGATCATTGTCGTGGCACGGTTGTCGATCTTCACTTCGGGATAGCATTTGACGTCGCATTCCGCAAACTTCATGTCGGCTTCCATGATCTTGATCAACTCGCGCGATAAGTTCTTGATACCCGCTTTGGTGATGGGGTGACGCTGACCATCCATCGCCGTCGACCCTTGCGGATCGAGATAGACCTTGCCGAAATTTCGTTTCCAGCCATCAGAGAGGGCGACCAGTTTGTTGTCGTTTGCCCCATCGACATACAACACTTCGCGTCCAGCAAACGGCTTGATGAACTTCATGTAGACACCGAAGGGCTCGTGGCTCACTCGCATGGCGATACGCTGCGATTCGCCCATTCGTCCGTCGACAACTTCTTGCTTAGAAAATGTACACGAGTAGTCCTTGATGTCGTTCTCGAGACGTTGCAAAGCCGCTTGGGCCAATCGATGACATGGCCCGAGGGGATGTTCCCCCTCGCGCGGTGTCAGTTCGAACGGCGTCGCCGGAGTAGTCGCTGACGCAACTGCCGTTTCGCTCGTCTGCTGGTTGGCCACCCGAAACACCGGCTCGGTTACCTCTTGGGCAACAGCCGTCGAGCCGAAGGTCAATGCGACGGCAGTAAAAGTGGCAATTAGAAATCGAATCATCGTTGGGCACCTCCCATTTGGGGGTATTTGGTCGCTGGCAAAACAAGTTTATCCGTATGCCGCCTTTGTCGGGCAAATGGCGTTCCAACGCCTATCGGCTTCGAAAATACACGGTTCTAGTGCAATCTTCAACGCGGCAGTGAAAGTCACGCCCGTAATTATTACAAGGTCGCTTTCCTTCTTACATCAGATACTAGACGAGCCGCTCATCTGGCAAAAGGGAAATTTCCGGCCAAATTAAGGACTGCTGCCAAGAAAGAGCCTTGGTTTGCTAGCAAAAATACTTGTTCGAACAGATTTGAGGGGGAAAGTCTCTTCGACCATATCGACGCGATCGCTGCGATTGTCCTGGGGAACTCGCGTGCCAGCTCAAGTTCGCGAACCATCCATGCGCCGAGGCGAGTCAACGGGACGTTTCATTAAAAATGGGGGACCAGGACTTGGGCAAGCACCTTCCAGACTCCCGAAATGGGCATCCCACGGGCGCCGCGCCGCGCAATAAATTAAGCCCAGCAACCCGTGAAAGGTGGCCAGGCGCTCTGACCTTCGATTTATTCGGTTTTTGTCGCCGGTACTCAACCCGAACCGCGATGAAGGGCTATCACTCAGGGAACACTCTTGCCCAGTCCTGCTTCATTGAGATGATCGTCCAGCCACGTTTCCGCCCTTCATCAAGGCCCAGTTTTAGCTTTCCGATGTGTGAATCGCGGTCATAAGCCCACTCGCGTTTGGCATCATCGTGGTGCACGAGCAATCCGAAGCGCGGCCCGTTGCCTGCAGTGGTCCATTCGAGCATCTGGATATCGCCATCGGAGTTGCCAGCGGCGAAGATCGGCCGACGGCCGATGTGCTGTTGGATGCCGACCGGCTTACCGACCTTGTCGTCGACAAAGTTGAGTTCCGGCAGTCGCACGATCACCGGACGACCATCGCGTACTTCGTAGTTCGTCTTGATGCTACTGCCGATCACTTGTTCGGGCGGAATGCCATAAGTTGCTTCGGCCCAGGGTCGCATGAATTCGATACCGCCGCCGGAGACAATGAAAGTCTTGAACCCGTTATTGCGGAGGTAGGCCAATAATTCGAGCATCGGCTGATAGACCATCTCCGTGTAGAGCTTACCCGTCTTTGGGTGTCTCGCGGTGGCGACCCAGTCTCTGACAATTTTGTCGAAGTCCTCGGTCGTCATGCCTGCGTGGGTGGCCATAACAATTTCGGCAAGCGCCCGCTCGCCGCCGGCGAGCGTGGCCTTCATGTCTCCGCTCAGCAGAGCAGCAAAGGGCTCGTGGTCCTTCCAATCGGGATGTTGAGGTGCGAGCGTTTTCACCCGGTCTAACGCAAAGACCAGTTGGAAATACATCGGCTGTTCGGCCCACAGCGTACCATCGTTGTCGAAGGTGGCAATTCGCTCGGCAGGCCGAACGAATTGCGCACTTTTGGGATCGGTCACCTCGGTGACGAACGCCACGATCGCCTGCTTGGCGGCTCGGTCGTTCCACGAAGGCAACGGGTCGTCGGCCCGCGTGGCAGCCGGCAGGCCGCCCCACACCAAGCCACACAGCAGCCAAAGTCCAAAAACCTTGACAGTCGCACACCACGAACAAACGCATTGCGAGAATGTTGGGGACAAGTCGTTTACTGGCCTCGGAAGCTCATGTTCTTGATCTGCTCTTCGAGTGTCGACAAGCGTGTGAGCGTCACGATTGTGGGTAGTTAACTCGGCTGATATTTCCAAAACGCTTCCCAGCAACCGGGTTGGCTGAGGTAGAGTGCTCGCAACGCGCAGACCGCATCGGAACCAGGTTTGCCCCACCGCATGCCGCCCCCT
>JBGSWC010000289.1:0-17113 GCA_041752635.1 Pirellulales bacterium
GAGCAAGGCCGCGATGTATTCGCGGTGCCAGGGCCGATCGACCAACGGACCTCGCGCGGCTGCCACCGATTGATTCAAGACGGCGCCAAACTCGTGACCTGTGTCGACGACATACTCGACGAACTTTCGTCCCTCATCAAACCAATCGATACAGCCGAGGGAACCGAACTCCGCCACGTGGCCGAAATCAAGCTCAACGACATCGAACGCCAAGTGCTCGACGCAATCGAGACATCGGCCACCCAGATCGACGACATCGTCGAGAACACGGGATTGCCGGTGCACCAAGTGCTGGCGACGATCAGCGTTCTGGAAATGCGGCGGTTGGTGCGACGGGTGAGTGGGACTCAAGTGATGCGGGTTTGAGAATACTATGAACTCGACCAACTATCCAAGAACGATGCATTCTAACTTGTCATATTGAGTCATTGCTTTGTCGAGCGTTGCGATCGCAATGTCGCTTGCGATTGCGAACGAGGCCAAGTACGCATCCATCCATACATGAGTCGAATAGTCATCGCGATTTGTCAGTCGACGCCAATGTGCATCAATGCCGGGAGGCTCAGCGATCCATCCAACCTTCGAATCATTCAACAGCAATTCGTAATTTGTCCAAGCTTCGTTCAATGTGAGCGTATCATCCTTGAACGCAGCTCGATTAGTTGAGAGACGCAAGAATGCCTGTTGTGTTGTGCGGCAGAATACGCAGAGTTCGTCGTCAAGTGACTGAAACCACGGAGCAACCAGCAAATGGTGCTCATGCCGCTGGAATGCGAGTGCAAGCCAAACATTAACGTCAAGAAGATAAATCTTCGTCATCGAGTAATTCGCTTATTCTTGCGTTCGTAAGCTTAAGTGTCCCTGGGGACTTTGAAGGCACAAGCGGAAGCTTTACTCGACCGGCATTTGCATTGGTGATAAACGTCGTCTGCGGAACCGCAATTACACGAACTTCCGTCCCCTCGGGCAACGAGTGGCCCGAATTGAATACGACAACGCCGTGATGGACGTGACCTGTTAGTTCCATGCTTTAAGTTTGACACGCAAAGTCGCAAGATGCAAGCGAATCGAATGTCGCTAAACCGCTGAGAAAAAACTCACTCCAACTCAAACACCGCCTCAATCTCCACCGCCATCCCCGCCGGCAATGACGGCGCACCTACCGCGCTGCGGGCCGAAATGCCCACGTCGGGTCCGAATACGTCGGCCATGAGTTGGCTGAAGCCATTGATGACCGCCGGGTGGTCGGTGAAATCAGGCGTGCAGCGGACAAGGCCGAACGTCTTGACGAGCCGGTTCACGCGGTCGAGCGTGCCAAGTTCGCTCAGGAGCGTCGCCAGCATCGCCAAGCCGGCCTGTTTGGCTGCCGCGTGCCCCTCTTCGAGCGTCAGGTCGTCGCCAATGCAGCCGGTAATCAATGTTTTATCAGGCTTCAGCGGGCCGTGTCCCGAAGTCCAAAGCTGATTGCCGACATAGACGACTGGCTTGTATAAGCCGATTGGTTTGGGCGACGGGGGCAACTGCAGTTTAAGTGCCTCGAATCGTTCTTGATGGCTCATCCGTTTGCTCCGCTGTTTGGGTCGGTGTAAACCTGCTGGGGATCAAAAATCTGGTCGGCGACAATTTCGCCGGTTGTGGCGTCGCGGTAGAAGCAAGTCGAGTAGCCGGTGTGGCAAGCCGCGCCACCGACTTGTTCGACGACCAGCAGCACCGCGTCACGATCGCAATCGATACGCACCTGCTTGACGTGTTGCACGTGGCCACTCGTTTCGCCCTTCTTCCACAATCGCCCGCGACTACGACTGAAATAAACGGCCACTCCACTGGCGAGGGTTTCGTCGTAAGCCTCGGCATTCATGTAGGCCATCATCAACACATCGCCACTCGCGGCGTCTTGCACCACGACCGGCACGAGACCATCGCCCTTCGCAAAGTCGGGTCGCAGCGAATGCGTGTTATCGGGTGTGTTGTTTGCCATAGCGAGAGAATAACGGCCTTGCCACAACGATCGCTAGCCCGAGCCGCATCGTGTGAGCATCGCGATTCTGAGTCAGGTCGAGCATTCAGTCGTCAGCCAAGTCCTTCGGTAACCGATTTTGACCGTTTTGTCCACGAAACAGCCAACACGATTGGAGGGGACAAAACCCCGGATTTTGTTTCACGCCCAACTTGCAAAAACCACTTGTTTTTCGGTCGATTTCGCACATCGCCAGTGAATTTCGTACCTGGGTTTTGACTGACCAGTTGGTGACGTTTTGGACAAAACCCATTTTTGAGAGTCGAGAGTCGAGTGGGGAGCGTCTAGAGGAAAGGGCTGAGGCGTCGGGTGCCACCCTCTGGCTTGTATAGCAGTGTTTGTCGAACAGAGTTTCATGCCCCCTTTCTACCACACCGCGCGGCCAATTTCGACAACGATTTTTGGCCACCACGGTGGCCGCATCATGTTGCGCTTGCACCCAAATTGGCGATATTTTACTTTGCCAATCGAACTTCGATAATTCGCGAAAAAGAAGCTTGCCTTTTGTTGGGGATCGGGTAGAACGGTGGCATCGCCTCGCGATCAAGGCCTTCTATTCTTTTCTTTTCGCGAAAATGCCATGTCGGGCAAACCACGACAACGCCGTAAGGCTAAATCGGACAAGGGTACGCCGGTTATCGAAGTTGCTTCGTCGCCGCGACGATGGGTGGTGCCATTCCTGATTGGTTGCGTGTCGACAGGCATTTTCGGCACTCTGCTAGCGATGGAAGTCGCTAAGCATCCGCGGCCGCAGCCGCTCGCGATTCAGCCCGAGCGGAGTTCCGAGCCGAATCCGCCGACACTTCCCGCACTGCTCGCAATGAGTGACGAACAACTCGCGAGCGAAGACCTTGGGCTCATGAACCTTCGCTGTGCTGATGGCCTGCCGGGTGCCGAGCAACTCGACGTCACCCAATGCCTCACCACGCTCGACGAGTGGGCCAAACGGATCAAGTTTGAAACCGACCGGCACCTTTACCGGGTACGGGACCCGCAATACTCGAAGCTCTATAAAAACTCGGAAGCCTATTTTCGGGTGTCGATGATGGTGCAAGTTCTGCAGGAAGACTTGGGCGTTCACTACAACAAACAACGCGTCGACGAAGTCGATTTCACGAAGTCCGAAGACCTCTTCATTCATGGTCTAGTCGGCAGCACCAACGGCGGCACCTGTGTTTCGCTGCCGGTCCTCTACACTGCAATGGGACGCAGGCTTGGCTATCCGATTAAGCTCGTTCTGACGCGAGGGCACGTCTTCTGCCGGTGGGACGGACCAAAAACACGCTTCAATATCGAAGGCTCCGGGGAAGGGTTCGCATCGTTCGATGATGAATATTACACGACTTGGCCCCACAAGCTCAGCAAACAGCAGGTCGAAGCGGGGCAATTCCTCAAGTCACTCACACCGCGCGAGGAACTCGCCGTGTTTCTCTCTGCCCGTGGGCATTGCCTGGAAGATACCGGCAAGTTCGCTGAATGTCTGGTTGCTTATTCTCAAGCAAACGCACTGGTGCCAGAAAACCCGGTCTACCTGCATTTTCTGAGTTCGGCGATGGTGAGGCCCCACCTTGCCGAGCTAAGGGCCGAGAAAATTCGCAGAGAAAATCTCGCCTACGTGCAAAGGGCGAATGCCGCGTCGAATGCTCGGATGCAGCAGGCGTTTCAATTACCTAACTCGGGGATGTTCCATCAAGCGGGATACCAGCCCTCAACTCAATGGGATAGTGATCCCATGACCAACTCCATCGATAATTGGCCCGCGAATCCGGCAGGCCGAGTGCCTTCAACCTACCGGCCGGGCATGCCTGCTCAGGCGGGGATACCTCCAACAACCACGCCGGGAATGCCCGGCTTTTAGAACTTCGAAAGGGATTGCCATGTTTCGATCATTTGCCGTTCTTGTTGCCGTTGGCTTTGCTGCTTTGATCGTCGCTGAGGAGGCCAATGCGTATTATCATCCGCAGATGGGGCGGTTTGTGAGTCGGGATCCGGGTAGTCGTCATAGCGAAGAGGAAACTGCGGCGTTCTTACCGGTCGGAAGCCAGCGTACAACAAACGAACTCCCGAATAGCGACGACTTAGGGCGACTTCCCGGATATTTTGACGGCACAAATCTGTACCGGTACTGTAGTAGCATGCCCGTTGGAGGCATTGACCCAAGTGGTTTGAAGTTGCTCGTCCCCAAGCCCGAAGAACGCAAGTACTTTCTTGACCTTGTGAACCAACTCTGTCCGCCAGCGGCTGGTGCGAAGCCAAACTTTACAATTGACGCGAATGGTTTTATTAAGCCCGTCAATGGTTTTTGTGCAGCCGATAAGCCTCAACATGCATCGCAATTCATAAAGTTTAACACATCCTGTCGCTGCGTTTGTGATTCGATCAAGCTTGATCGAACGATCAGGTTCGAGAGGATTGATCGTCCTGGAGCGTTTACTACAGGCGGGCCAATTTATAGAGACGAGAATGGCTTCCCTACAAATGATGCGTGGGGGATGGTTCAAGTGGGCTGCGAGGTTAAGGAAGGTGCGCCGGGATTTGGAGACCCGACTTTTCCACCAACGGTCAACCCTGATACGGGTCAGATTAAAGTGGATTGGAGAGTATCTATGCCCGAATACATAAATATGGCGCATGAGCTATGCGGGCATGCTCTGCCAAAGTTAGACCATCCAGCGTTCAAGGACGGCGCATACACCCTCGGTGATGCCGTAATCCAGATTGAGAATAACATACGACGCGAACACAATTGCGGGTGCCGAACCGGTAACTCTATGCAATTACCCTGAGATGTTCTCCCCAACCGGGTCGTAGTCTACGCCAGTTAATAAAATCGGGACCGATGAAGAACAGACTATGGTACTTAATGGATAGAGGCTTCAAGTGAGCAATCACTACGCATTGGTTCCGACCCGTAAGAGAAACATGTTCCTCGGTTCGGGAATCGCTGTTTTGGCAGCAGTCGTGTTGATGCAAGGCTGTAAACATTCAAGTGTTAATGAAGCAACTTTCAAGCCTGACAACAGGATTTCTTTAAGTGATAACGTGCAAGATTCTCGACTCCCAATACATCTCGCAATTTCAAAATTAATCGAGAACGAGTTGTATGTCGAAGCAACTGAACTCTTACAGACGTCGTCTGTTGAGTGCGAGGTTTACTTGGCGCTTCAAAGGAACGATAGTCGCTGGCTCGCAGTGCAAGAAATTGTACTTCAACTGCCGGGCGTTGAAAAAACCGGACAGTTGGACGAATCGCAAGTTTATGTTATCCCTGGCACGTCCGACCACCTAGCAAACGACGCTCAGGTCGGTTGGCATGAACAGGCTCGCGATTACGCCACCCGATATAACGTGGTGCTTTCACAGTTCCAATTAACGAAATCGGTGACAGCCATCCAGCCCAATCTCGATTAATAACTGGCCGACCGACCAAACAGTCCAACTGCCTTCAACATATCGCCCAGGAATCTCTACTCAGCCGGGGATGCCTTCCACCACCACGCCGGGAATGCCCGGCTTCTAGAACTCCGAAAGGGATTGCCATGCTTCGGTCGTTTGTCGTTCTTGTTGTCGTTGGGTTTTCTGCCTTGATCGCTGTTGAGGAGGCCAATGCGTATTACCATCCGCAGATGGGGCGATTTGTGAACCGCGATCCGGCCGGGCAACTTCGTTTCTCGAATCGCATCGGCTCCGCCCAATCCACTACTACTAGTACAAGAGGCGCGTTCATTACACACAACCCTGCAACTATCAATTCCAGTCAAGATAATGTCAGTTACGAAAAGACAGAATTTGTTAGCTATCAAGAAGATCGAATGCAACGATTTTCAAACTTCAGTCAAGATACCGAAGTCGAGATTTCTCCGATAAGTCGTTTTCTCCCAATGAAACCACACAGTTCACTTTCCCCGATGAGGGATTTCATCTATCTGCCTATGACACAGTACGATGATGGCATGAATTTATATCAGTACGTTGAGGGGTCTCCGGTTGCACGAGTTGACCCATCCGGGTTGAAATGGGCATCTTGCATGATTGCAGCAGCTTGCTTGGCTAGGCAGGAGGCCGCATGTGCGGCTGCTTGTAGATGGGATCCAATTTGGGACGATCGCCGAGACACTTGGAGAACATGTTTCCTCAAGTGCAGAAAGGCGAAACTGCAAGGGATCTTGAAAAATGTCAGTGACGCGGGATGTTATGCTGCCGTTTACTCGTGCGGTGCTCGGGCGATCAACGAATGGGCGAAGAAGGCGGGTCCGAGTCAACTTCCGAAACCAGTGATGGAGCAAGGCCCGCAAGGTCCACTTGCGCCCTTGAAATGTGCAGTGAAATAGCAAAGCGAATTATTGCAAACCTGCCACTTGCAATCGCGCGGAATGTTGACGTTGAAACCGAGTTACTACCGCATTGTTTCGTCGGTGATCGTTTGCCGCGTGAAATCGAAAGTCAAGCGGCCAGCTTGCTGAATGAGTTCGTCGCGAAGCTTGAGACTGACTTAGGGCCACGACGGATTGACTTCGACAGCCTAGCGGTCAGGCAATCGAATGAGGGACCTGGTTTCTTAATAGTTGGGGCAGATGCGACCGTATTTGTCGGTCCAAATGCTACGAAATACGAACCGACTCTAGTCGCTAATTTAGCGCATGAATCTGTACACCTACTGGATGCCACTTCAGGTGGTGCAAGTTGGTTAGAGGAAGGACTTGCCGTACACTTTGAGCTAACAGCCGTAGCTCGACGTTACGGTCAAGAGGAAACTACGAACTTCGAACGCTGCTTACCAAGAAGCTATAATCAGGCACTTGAAGATTATCGTAAACTGATACACTTGGACTCAACTGCCGCGTTTCGGATTCGCCAAGAATTTGGGTCGCTCACAGGTCCAACAGCTTCGCAATTAAGGACAGTTGTTCCTTCTCTTAGTCGTTGGCTCGCATTCAGACTCGTTCGCAAAGTACGGATGCGGCCCGCCTAGCACCAAATTTCGAACGCGCGAGAATCGGGGACACTGGGGACCAACGGGGACTGGGGACCAACGGGGACAGTGGGGACCAACGGGGACAGTCATCCATTACTCAGTCATCCATTCCTCGATTTTCTCCCCCAGCCCCCTTGACGCGATACTGTACGCCTGTATATTTACGGCCATCGCCTCAAAACCCGCTGGGAATCAAGCCATGGCTCGACTCGCACGCGCCGAGATTGTAGACCCTCGCGAAGTCGCTGCTTACCACTGCACCAACTACTACACGGGTCGCTGCACGGGCCGCTGTGTGCGGCGGTGCTATTTGTGTGGCGATGATGCCCACAGGGGCCACGAGCGAAAACGTTGCCACCCAGCTTTCGCGGATTGCATGCTAATGTCCGCTCAATCGGAGTCGAGTTCAACACTCCACTTCCGGAGAACGGAAAGTAGCTAGACCTCGCTCCAGTCTATCAAGTGACGGAATTTTGTAGCCACAATCGTCACGCTCACTTAGCCGCATCGCAGCGGAGTCAGTGGTCCTGACTTACCACCCCCAATCGGTACGACTCGCAAGATCGTCGACACCCTCGATTGCGGCAAGTTGCGCGTAATCGGTGAGTCAAAGAATCTCGTATCGCTGCTCGCGAAGTCGGTCGATGTTAAGCTGTGACGGCCGATCGCGATGCGGAGCACTCGGAGGTCGTCGCTGCTCGCCCTCCCCTGCCAAATCCACCCACGCGGCACAGCGGAACGCCGTCTGTGGGCCTTGGAGCATCGCCATGAATCGATCGCTGACAGTCGTGCTACCCGTCCACAACGCCGAAGCGGCGCTGGAGCAGAATCTTAGGCGGGTCATGGACCTGGCGGGCGATCTGACGACGGAATTCGGTGTGTTGGTCGTCGACGACGGGTCGACCGACGATACGTTCGACGTGGCACGGGAGTTGGCCGCACGCTATCCACAGATTCGCGTGATGCGAAACGCCGTGCGTCGCGGACTCGGTCCCACGCTTAGCCGCTTGCACGCCCGCATTAAGAGCGATGTCGTCTTAGTTCACGATGGCACGTCGAACATCGACGTTGAAGAAATCCGCAGCCTCTGGCTCAGCCGCGACCATCGAGTCGACGAGGGCACCAGCGCCGCACGCCCCACACTGGCCGAACTGCGAGCCACATCGCAAACCCACGCCGCGATGCAGCGCGCCCACGGGCGAATCGCTGGATTCCAGATTTTGAACTCGTTGATCGACACCAATTCGGGCAGCAAGTCGACGACCGCAGAAGTGAGCCCCCGGGCGGCGACCCCGCGCCCAGGCGTGGGCACTATTCCACCGATACCGAAATCGAATCTGTTTGGGACGATTACCGTGTTTGCGATGAGCGAGTGAGTGCGTTACTGAGTGGCATCATCGAAAGTTTGCAGAGTGGTGGATCGACGGAGTCGCGACTCCGACGAGACGTAGCTCGTCGGCTAGCGCCGATCCTCGAGCGCATGGTGCATTCTTTTGTACTTCCGACGTGGAAATTGGCTACCGCCAACGCACCGCCACCAGCACCGCAGCGAACACTCCCACAATCACGACCCCCATCCAGGCAAACGCCTGTTGCAGTCCGCTGCGAGTGCGATGAAGGTCGGCTTCCAGCGGGCGGATGACTTCGAGCACGCCACGAACTTGGCCCGGCTCCCAGTCGGTTTTGATGCTGTCGGGGTGGCTGTTGTGGCATTCGCAGCACTTCTTTCCCATTCGCATCGCGATGCCATACCTTAGGCTCGGCTCGTCGTCGATGTCGACGAACTCGTGATAGCTGTCTCCCTCGCCCGACTCGAAATGCGCTAGGGCAGTTTTTTCGAATGCGTCGAGTGGCGGACGGCCGGCACGGTTGCGAAACGGGTACTCGCTCAGCAATCTCGCCTGCGTCCCATCCTTAGTGCTGCGATTTTCCTGTAGATAAGCGAATTGTTCGATCGTGTAGGTCGCCGGTGGCTTCATGGCGCTGGCCGCCCCGGGCGACGCTTTCTCTACGTCGCCAATCACTTTGGTGTAATACTGGTGGCCACCTAGCAAGAAATCGGCTTGTGTCGTTGCGCCCGCAAGGGCCGTCTTGCGAACTAATTGCTGGGATAGTTGCGATAGGTACAGCAAGCCAAACAAAGTACCCACGAGCAACGCGGCCGCGACGCCGGTCGGCAGCGGATTGCGCTTGATCGTGCGCCAAAGTCGCTCGCGTCGAGACAACGGTCGCGCGACGACCGGCTCGCCTTCGAGGAATCGTTCGATGTCGACGGCAAATTGACCTGCCGAGGCATACCGGCGTTTTGGTTCGGCGCGCACGGCGAGCAGGGCCATGTTGTCGAGATCGCCACGCAGTTGCTTTTGCAGGCCGCCAGCCGACGTCTGCCTAAGCGACGCTGTCTCTGCGGGCGAGCGTTCGACATGCTGTCCGCCCACATAGACATTCGCGGGGCGAGCTGCCAGCACGCTCATCTTGGGAGGCTCGATGGCTGCGGTGGCCGATTCGCTCACACTAGCGAATGTGCGTGGCGGTCGTTGGCCACAGAGCAACTCGAACATCACTATGCCCAGCGAAAAAACATCGGTTGCGATCGTCAATGAATCGCCACGGATTTGTTCGGGACTGGCGTAGTCGGGGGTCATCGCCCGATATTCGGTGCTGGTGGGCGTCGCCGTCTCGTCGCCCAATTCGGGTGTGGTGATTTTGGCGATGCCAAAGTCGATGAGCTTCGGCACGCCCGACTCGCTCACGAGAATATTACTCGGCTTCAGATCGCGATGAATGACCGTGTGCTGATGCGCGAAGTGAACCGCCCCGACCACCTTCTGGAGTAGTGCCAGACGTTCGCGAATCGAGAGTCGGTGGTTGTCGCAATACTCGTCGATTCGTTTTCCTTCGACGTGCTCCATTACAAAATAAGGTCGCCCGTCGTCCGTTGTTCCGGCATCGAGCAATCGGGCAATGTGGGGGTGTTGCCCCAGCGCGGCGAGAACCCGTATTTCGTTACGGAATTTGCGGAGAATCTCTTCGGAGTCCATTCCCCGTTTGAGCAGCTTAATGGCGACTCGTTGCTTATAGTCTTCGCAGCGTGTGGCGAGGTAAACGTTTCCCATTCCCCCGCGACCGATGCGTTTTTTGAGCTCGTAGTTTCCGAGCCGTTGCCCCAGCATGGGGTCCTCAGCCGGGGGAGCAACGCTTGGCAGTGGTGGAGCCGCCATACGGTCGGTTTCCATAAAGCCCCGTTTGGTGGCATCGGCTTGACTGGCAAGCAACGCTTCGACTTCGCGTCGCAGTTCGCTATCGTCGGCACATTCGACAGCGAGAAACGGCGCTCGCTGATCGGCCGGCAACTCGCTGGCGCGCTCGAATAATTCGCCCACACGTTGCCAACGGTCGGTCATGGGGGGCCCTGCGCGTGGTCGAGTTGGCCGTCGCCAAGTTGCGTGTGGAGCCACGCCCGCGCGAGCCGCCAATCTTTCTCGACCGTCGATACACCGATGTCGAGGTGGTCGGCAATTTGGGGCACGCTCATGCCGCCGAAGAATCGCAGCGCAACGACCTGTGCTTGTCTGTCGCTAAGCTGCTCAAGTTTTTTCAGCGCGTCGTCGAGCGCGATCAGATCAATTTGAGCGTCTCGCTCGAGCGATTCGACGACCGCGTTGAGCGGCTGCCGTTCGTAGGCACCGCCACCACGGCGCGAGGCGTTTTTGGAGCGGGCGTGATCGACCAGCACGCGCCGCATTGCGGTCGCCATGGCTCCGAAGAAATAAGCTCGGTCGCGACCCGATGCGAGTGCTTCGCTGCCGAGCATGCGTAGCGCCGCCTCATTCACCAGCGCGGTCGGCTGGAGTGTGTGGTCGGGGCGTTCGCGGCGCATCATGCCACCAGCCAGCCGGCGCAGTTCATCGTAGGCATAGTCGAGCAGTTGCGCTTCCGCAGCAGCATCGCCACTGGCGACCTGTCCGAGAAGCTGCGTGATGTCGCGCGAGGTACCGCTCATGCTAGCGAGTATAGCCGCTGGGGCGCGACATACGTAGCGAAACCTGGAAAGAGTTTTGCCCCCGCAACGCGAAGCTCGATGCGACCCTCGCTACGCCCTGTTTTCTCGGGGAAATGATTACTTCTTGCGATGACGAATCTTCGCCCGCATGCGACGTTTCTTCTGACCTTGTTTCCGCCGCCCTTTTCCGCTTCGTTTCGTACCCAAGCAGTCGCTCCTTTCGTACAAAAATGGTAGTAACTTGTGTTCGGGCTCCGTCGTCGGGTGCCGAGCCACGTATTCTAGACCCTTTTGGCGGGTCGAGGCAAGCGCCGCCACTCAATAACTCAATGGAAATTGGCTCGATTTGGCTCTCACCGCGATGCGCGGGAAGAAGAACGGTGCTCGGTGCTAACGAACGGGTCAAGAATAACATGGCCATTCTCTCGCTGACGGGCATCGAGAATTAACCGCAGAGAGCACCGAGAACGCGGAGCATGCAACATGAGTCATCGCTGATCCGCAGCAATCACAAGTGTTAGCTCGACAGCGTGAAGTCGTTCATCGAGGGAACGCAGATAAACGCCAATTATCACATTTTCCATCAAAATCCATCTGCGACGATCCGCGGCTATCGGCGTCCATCGGCCCGCGTCCATTGGCGTTGGCTGGAATCGGTTGCATCGCGAACTGGCGCTGTTCCAACCCAACGACAACTCTGGCATGCCTCTACGCAGTGGTGGTAATCAACGTCGATCAGTGCTCCTGTAACCTTCTCCGAGTCCTCTGCGGCCTCTGCGGTTAATCAAATCCCCAAATTATTTTTGAGTCATCCTTAGTGAGGTCCGTTGTCCCTGTGGGGCGACATCACACCGCTTTGTCAGTCGCGTGTCGAGTGAACATTGCGAGATTTCCTTCGAGCAACATGGCGACCGGTCGCGTGCGTTCTGACTCGTTAAGCATGATCTTCAATGCCGACGTGATTGGCACAGCAAGAAACGCGCCAGGCAGGCCCCAAATAATGCTCCAGAATATGAGCGACAACAAGATAGCAATGGGGTGGAGCTTGAATTGCTCGCCCAAGATTCGCGGTTCAAATAGGTTGCCACTGGCAAATTGCACAAAGCCCGACACGATAAACGCCATCAGAGCCCAACCCCATCGCCAGACCGTTTCGCCGTCGCTGTTAATGGTCGCGAACGCCGGGTCGAGCACCAGCAGGGGTACCGGCAACATGGTGGCGATTACCGGACCTATATTGGGAATGAAATTCAGAAAAAACGCCAGCAGCCCAAACACAATCGCCATCGGCACACCGAAAAACCACAGCACTATGCCGAACGCGAGCCCGGTGAGCGCCGAAATGATGCTCTTCGTGACGATGTAGTTGCGAACGTGGGTGTCGACGTCGTTCCAGAGATTGTCGGCCGGCAGGTCGACACGCGCTCCCAAGAGCAGGAAAAATAAGAAGATCATTACCATCAGCCCGTTGGTCACGAGCCCGTACAATTCGCCACTGACGCGCTCGAAAATCGACCGCGAATCGGCCTGCAACTGATTGACAACTGTGTCGTACAACTTGCTCGACGGCCGGCGAATTCTCTGGGTGCCCGGCGGTTCGAGGATCGGTGTTTCTGTCTGGTCGCGTTCGGGACTATCATTGACCGCGGGATCGTTGGTATCGTCGACAATTGACTTATCAGGTGCGTCGTCTGAGGTCTCTATCGGCGTCTCTATCGGCGTCTCTATCGCTGGTTCGCTGTCGCTTTCGTCGTCGGATTCGTCGGTGGATTCGTCGGTGGGATTCACGGTGTCGCCGACAGCTGTACTAACTTTCTCGGCCGCGAGAAAAAAACGCAATGCGGTTCGTTCGATGACATCGTCGAGGCGGTTCTGGTATTGCGATCCCTTGTCTGTCAATTCGGCAACTGACACCCCGATGACCGACCATAGCGAAGCGGTCGCGATCACCGAAATCACCAGTGCAACGGCAAGTGCCATGACCCGCGAGATTTCGAGCCGCCGTTCGAGATAACTCAGGGCTGGTTGCAGTCCGCTCGCCAGAAAAAGGGCAAGCACAAATGGCACCAAAACCGGCCTGAGAAAATAGAGCGCAGCGGCGACGGCAATGAAAGTCAGCACCACCAGGGCCGAAGTCGCAATACGGACATCGCGGGCGATCGGGCTCATGCAGGCTGGTCCGTGCGGTTGCTAAATCGTGAGAACGAGAGAAAATTGCGCTATTAGTCCCTGCACTTTAGCTGGCCAGCGGTACTACAATCAACGGCAGGATCATTTCATTCAAGGACCGGCTGACATGACAATCGACACCTTCTTTGACCGGCTTTGGGCCGACTACGTAGCCATGACGCCCCAGGCGGGGATTATTAAGCAGGCTTTCGAAGATCGAGACGAGACAGTCTTCAACGACCACGTCGCCTTTCGGACGCTCGCGCTGGAGCCAATTGGCCTGGCGCGGCTTGAACAACATGTGCTCGAATTGGGCTACACGGAATTCGCCCCCTATGAGTTCACCGAGAAAAAACTGCTAGCAAAGGGCTACACGCCGCCGGCGCCGGAATATCCCAGGATTTTTATCTCCGAACTGAAGGTCGCTGAGTTGAGCGATCCGGCCAGCGAGATCCTGCAGCGAATCGCCGGCCAGGTTGAAGCGAGCCGAGTCAATCGCGCCGATGTACTATGGGCCGGTCGGCTGTGGGATCCCATCACGGTGGCCGAGTACGAATTATTGCAAAAAGAGAGTGAGTACGCGGCATGGTTTGCGTCAATCGGACTACGTCCGAATCACTTCACCATCAGCATTAACGAGTTGCAAAAAACCACGAGCGTCGAAGAAGTGTTGGAAGTGGTCGAAGGGTTGGGTCTGGCTGTGAACACATCGGGGGGACGAGTGAAAGGTTCGCCCGAGGTGCTGCTCGAACAAGGCTCGACGATGGCCGACGTGATGCCGATCGAATTCGCCAACGGCGAGGTCCGCGAGATACCGACCTGTTATTACGAGTTTGCCAAGCGCTACCCGACGGCCGAAGGCGAGTTATTCCAAGGCTTCGTGGCCGCCAGCGCCGACAAGATTTTTGAGTCGACCGATTCGCGAGAAAAGATGTGACGAGAACGAACCAACGATATCCCGTCCTGGTCCTCGGTGCCGGCAAGATCGGTAGCGGCATCGCGCGCCGGTTGCACCACTCGGGCGATTACGACGTTTTGATCGGCGATATTTCGGACGAGGCGCTCGCCGCCGTCGCCGACGAAGTACCCGTCGCGACGAAGCGAATCGACGTTTCCAATCACGACGAATTGCTCGCTGCAATGGCGGGCCGCTCGGCGGTGGTGTCGGCCTGTTCGTTCGCCCAAAATCCCAGCATCGCCCGGGCTGCACTTGCCGCGGGCGTGAGTTACTTCGACCTGACCGAAGACATCGCGACAACCAAAGCGGTGCGCGAAGTGGCGGACCAAGCCGCCCAGGGGCAAATCTTCATGCCCCAATGTGGACTGGCGCCCGGGTTTATCGGCATTCTCGCTCACGACCTTTGCACTCGGTTCGACAAGCTCGACCGCGTGAAAATGCGTGTCGGTGCGCTCCCCCTCTATCCGGCGAATATGCTGAAATACAACCTCACATGGTCGACCGATGGACTCATCAACGAGTACTGCAATCCGTGCGAAGCGATTCGCGATGGTCGCAAGCTCGAGTTGCAACCGCTTGAGGGGCTCGAACGTTTCGCTCTCGACGGCGTCGACTACGAGGCGTTCAACACGTCGGGCGGACTCGGCACGCTTTGCGAAACGCTGGAAGGCCGTGTGGTCGATCTCGATTATAAAACGGTCCGCTACAAGGGTCATCAGTATTTAATGATGTTCTTGCTCGAAGGGCTCCGCTTCCGCGACCGTCGCGACCTGCTCAAGGAGCTACTCGAAGCGAGCATTCCCTGCACGTCGCAAGATGTGGTGCTGGTTTTCTCGACCGTCACCGGTTGGATTAACGGTCGTTTCGAGCAAGTGGCCGACGCGCGAAAAATCTATCACGCTGACATGGATGGCCAGCATAGCAGCAGCATCCAAATCACCACCGCCACCAGCGTGTGTGCCGTGCTCGATTTGTTTCGCGTTGGAAAATTGCCAACGCGCGGCTTCGTGAGGCAGGAAGATGTCGGCTTACAAGACTTTCTTAACAACCAATTCGGTGCGCCGTATCGAACCGCGACGAAAGTTCACAGCCCGGTCGCGACCGATTTGCCGCTGATGTAACGCTCGCGAGATGCTTTTTTTGGAAGTTAGAAATATGCACGACTGGAAGTCAATTCTCCCTGAACCGCTCGACGGTATTCTGCCGGGCGTGATGCGAGGCAGCGTTTGCCAAGCCGGGGGGAGCCATTCGTTCGCGGCAAAGAGCCCCATCGACGGACAGCCAACGCTCGACGTATGGACCGCAACGGCCGACGATGTGAAATCGGTTGTCGAGGCAGCGCACGAGTCGTTTCTTTCTTGGCAAACAGTCCCTGCGCCGGTGCGTGGCCATCTCGTTCGCGAAATTGGCGAGTGGGTTCGTGCCAATAAACAACCGCTCGCCGAAATTGTATGTCTGGAGTCGGGCAAGATCATGCCCGAGGCGCTCGGCGAAATCCAAGAGTGGATCGACGTGTGCGACTTTGCCGTGGGCTTGTCGCGGCAACTTTATGGCAAGACCATCGCCAGCGAACGCCCCGAGCACTTTTTGATCGAGCAGTGGCACCCGCTGGGTGTGGTGGGGGTGATCTCCGCGTTTAACTTCCCGGCCGCTGTGTGGGCCTGGAACGCGATGATCGCGCTCGTGTGTGGCGATACGGTCGTTTGGAAACCATCGGAACAAACACCCCTCACAGCACTCGCCTGCCATCAGGCGGTTGTGGCTGCGACTGAGAAAATCAGCGCGGAAATCGGCAGCTTGCCCGATTGCCTCTCGAGTGTCGTGATCGGTGGTGCCGACGTCGGCGCGGCGCTGGCATCGAACCCAATGGTGCCGCTGGTCTCGGCAACCGGTTCGATTCCCATGGGACGAAAAGTGGCGGCCACTGTCGGCAGTCGACTCGGTAGGTCTTTGCTAGAACTCGGCGGCAACAATGCAATGATCGTCGCCCCCTCGGCCGACTTGAAGCTGGCGGTGCGGGCCATTGTGTTCTCGGCGGTCGGCACCTGCGGCCAGCGCTGTACGTCGCTGCGTCGACTTATCGTGCATCGCTCGCTGGCGAGTGATTTGATCGCGCGGCTCAAATCAGCCTACGCAACGCTTGCCATCGGCGATCCACGCTTGCCGGGAACACTCGTCGGTCCCTTGGTCGGACCAAACTCGTGGACCGCCATGCAGCAGGCCATCGCCGATGCCGAGTCCCAAGGTGGCACACTGGTATGCGGCGGCAAGCGTGCCACCGGCGTGGGCGATGGCGCTTACGTCGAACCGGCGATCATCCACATGCCAGCCCAAACCGATGTGATGCTCCGCGAAACATTCGCTCCTGTCCTCTACGTTGTCGAATACGACAAGCTCGATGAGGCAATTGCCATTCACAACGACGTGCCCCAAGGGCTGTCGTCGGCCATCTTCACCGGCGACGCCCGTGAAGCGATGAGTTTCATCGGCCCTGCTGGCAGTGATTGCGGACTCGCGAACGTCAACATCGGCACCAGCGGTGCCGAAATCGGCGGCGCTTTCGGCGGCGAAAAGCAGACCGGCGGCGGCCGCGAGTCGGGCAGCGACAGTTGGAAACAATACATGCGACGCACCACTTGCACCATCAACTATGGAACCGCGCTACCATTGGCCCAAGGCATCGAGTTCGGCTGAGCAGTGCCACAATCTGCTGATTCGCGACGCCGACGTGACCTAGCACGTCGGTTAGCGCTCGGTTTTCTACCTGTCAGCAGTGCGGCAGTCGACCCTAAAGGCGGAAAAACCGGCAAGGCAGACAAACTCGTCAATTAACCGAACATCGCGACGGCTCCTGTGTCTTGAACAACACGCAGCACAAAGTATAATTCGGGACTTGTGGCAATTGCCTCACTATTCCCCTGTAGCTCAGTCGGTAGAGCAGCGGACTGTTAATCCGCCTGTCGCAGGTTCGAGTCCTGCCGGGGGAGCTTT
>JBGSWC010000290.1:0-19020 GCA_041752635.1 Pirellulales bacterium
CCCTTCGAGTCGGATTACCTGCGTGTGACCCCGGCCCAGTTCGCAGAAATCCTCGGCGTCAAGCTCGACGAGAACGGCGATCCGCCACTTTCGTGGCTCGACAAGAACGAAGGCTGATTGTTCGTTATTTGCATCGAATGCGACCAGTTCTTAAAATTTCCAACTTCAAGGAACTAGAGATGAAATTAACACTTTCCATTGCACTCGGTTTGGCGATTTCTTTGGCTTATACCGCTCGCGCCGATGAAGCCAAACCAACCCCTGATTCGAATCTAAGCGGTGCAGCAAAGGAAATGTCTGCGGCGAACACAAGCGATACCATGACGGTAGTACCTATTGCCGTCTGGTTCCCTGTACGCCCAGGCAAGTTGGTCGCAAACATCCCCGACGACCCTGCGGAATACAAGCTCTGTGATAGCTGGTTTACTTCCGCACTCAACGGAGTAGTTGGCGAAAACCCAGGGTTCAGTACCGAAATGGTGGGCGTCTTGCAAATCAATTCCAAGGCCATGATCGATAAGTACGAAGGTATCGGAGAATGCCGAATGACTTCGTTCACCGATTCGCTGGGGAACAGTTTGCTTGGGGACGTGGACGGTGACATCGACAGTTTCACGGCAGACCAAGGAATCCAAACCGATTCCACCGCTTGCGGAGGTACTTTCAAGATTTCGGGCAACTTATCACCCGCCCAGGATGCAAAGTATGTGGTCGCTATCGCCTCGCAGTCAAACACCCCGAGAAGATCACGGCTATCGTCGTGCAAAACGGGAACGCTTACGACGAGGGACTCGATAACGATTTTTGGAAGCCGATCAAAGAATATTGGAAAGAACCTAAGAGCCAGACGAAGCGAGATGCAATTCGTAATCTATTGACCTACGACGCCACCAAATGGCAATACACCGATGGCGCAAAAGACCCGGAACTGGTCAGTCCCGACGGTGCGGCCGAAGATCAGTTCCTACTCGATCGTAAAGGTAACGACGAGATTCAGCTCGACTTGTTTCTGAGCTATGGCAGTAACCCGCCGCTATATGCGAGCTGGCAGGAATACTTCCGCAAGCATCAGCCGCCAATGCTCATTGCGTGGGGGAAGAACGACAAAATTTTTCCGGCGGCGGGTGCGGAACCTTACAAGCGAGATCTAAAAACACTGGAGTTTCATCTACTTGATGCAGGGCATTTCGCGCTCGAAACCAACGGCGATGAGATTGCGAAGCTGATGCGAAACTTTTTGGACAAACACGTGGCAAGCAAGAACTGAGCGGACGCGTTCGATTTCACAGGCAATCTGATCTCGGTAGGCTTCTCAGGAGGAGTTCAGGCAATGAACATGATCACGACAAGCGATGGCATTCAGATTTTTTATAAGGATTGGGGCACCGGCCAACCAATCGTGTTTTCCCATGGCTGGCCGCTGTCGTCAGACGATTGGGATGCGCAGCTGATGTTCTTCTTGAATCATGGCTATCGGGTCATTGCCCACGACCGACGAGGTCATGGTCGTTCTAGTCAGACCGCTGACGGACACGACATGAACCACTATGCCGACGATCTTGCTGCCCTCGCGACCCATCTGGACCTACGGGATGCGGTCCATGTGGGACACTCAACCGGAGGTGGTGAGGTCGTGAGGTACCTTGCGCGTCACGGCGCTGATCGCGTGGCAAAGGCGGTCCTAATAAGTGCGGTACCGCCGCTCATGGTGAAAACGGCGGGAAATCCCGGAGGTCTTCCGAAAGCCGTTTTCGACGATTTTCAAGCCAAGCTGGCAGCAAATCGCTCGCAATTCTATTTGGGTATCGCAAGCGGTCCGTTCTACGGTTACAACCGGTCAGGCGCTAATGTGTCCGAAGGTGCAATCCGCAACTGGTGGCGCCAGGGAATGATGGGAGGAATCAAAGCGCACTACGACGGGATCGTTGCCTTTTCCCAGACGGACTTCACGGAAGACCTCAAGAAAATCTCCGCACCAGCTCTGGTGATGCACGGCGATGACGATCAGATCGTGCCCTACGCCAATTCCGGGCCGCTGACGGCCAGCCTATTGAAGAACGGTACGCTAAAGACCTACGCCGGTTTTCCGCATGGCATGCCGACGACTCACGCGGATCGGATCAACGAAGACTTGTTGGATTTTGTTGGTTCGTAGGCCTTCTCCAATAAGCTCAAGATAACTCGCGATATAGAGGAAGCTCGACTCATCGGGACAACTCCGAGACGCATTAACTGGCGAAGCGTAGCATGCTCAGGAGGGCGTGTCCTTCGTCATTCAGTTCGGAGTCATTGGCGACACCCGATGGCCCCACGCAGGCAATCGCGAACCTGCGTCGGGTGCGCCCCCCTCGATGCTAATTCTCGCCTCGTTGTCGGTCAAACTTACGGTCGCCGCCCAACTTGCAAACCCCTGAGAGCCCGTCTAACGCATCGCCCAGAAACGCGACCCAGTTTGTCGCCGAAGAGTGTTTGAACGCCACACGGTGCAAGTGGTGCGGTCGGCCTTAGCGGGTTGATGTGTTTTTGGTTGGGATAGCGTAACGCGGCACCGAAACTATTCGAGCCCTAGCGATTCTGACATCAAACTGCGACCTCATTATGCAGCCGTACCGGAATGACGTTGCACCTTTTCGCCGGGGCCCAAGGCTCCGAAAATTTTGCCCCGAACCCCGCCGGTCGATCCGTTGCGGGTAATAGTTGGTCTCTGCGCGAAGTGGTCATACAGATTTGGTAAGCTGGGCGAGTTCGACTAAGGGCTCGTCAATTCGCCAAGTGAGTAGATTTGTCGCGGCGTAACTTCGAGACAAAACCGCTGGATGAAGTCGTCTAACCTGCGCCGGTTTTCATCTGAACACCTCAGCCCTTAGACAAAATCGCAGATCTTGACCTTCACGTGTGAGGAATAGGTCAACAGGCGGTGCTCTTGCTCGTATTCCCAATGATCTTGGGGCCGGGAAAGCGCCGGGATAAACCGGTTTGGAGTCAGGAATGAAAGAGTCCGACGAGAAAGACCTAGCCAGTCGTCTCGGCCCCACCAAATCACCCTCGCCCGTACGCTGACCACGGTAACGTGGTGGGTGTAGCATCGGCAAGAGTTACAGATAGGCCCAGCTATCGAACTCCACTCTCTCACCATTAGACAGGGCACAACTTCCGTGCGCCGACACTGGCCTGTCTGTGGAAGGCAATACGCAACGCCGCGCTTTGGCAAGCAGCGTCGCGGCATGGCGGAGTCGTAGAACCTGAGCATGTCGGAAAACTCCAAACGCGTCCTTTCGACTGGCGACCGGGCGGGAGATCCTCACGACGCCTGATTCGATCGAATCAGGCCGGTCGGCGAACGCTTCAGGCGGTAAGGCCGACATGTACGTCGCGAGGAAGTCAGATGACTTTGTAGTATCAACGAAACGAGCGAACAAAACTGGGACACCGGCGGCGGAGCTTGCGGAGGGGAGGAAGTCACCGAAGAGGAGTCAAGTTCGAATCGTCGTCGCACCTCACACAGCGCCGGAGTTTGCGATGCCTAAAGCGAGCGAACATGCACGGCAGGTAGCGATCTAGCATCGCGACCGTCATCACGCAACGGAGGAGCCATATGAAGTTGTGCTTTACGAAAGGATCTGTGCAGGGGGCGACTGGCAACAGCCGTCCCTAGTGCGCCTGTGAAGGCGTTTGAATTGTCGGGTGAAAGTCCCGTCCAGGCTACCGTTACCAGCCTGTAGTCGAAAGTGGTAACTGCGTTGTCGCGAGACAAGGAGGAGAGCAACCTGAGACGAATGACCAGTCCGTAACCTATTGGTGAACTCGATTCGGCCAAGCCTGTCACCTCCACCCCAAACAACGGTTCGCTTGAATTACCAGTGGCATATTCGCTGTAGTGTACGAGCGGTACGCCACTCATCACCAAGCGTGATTCGAGACGCTCTGCGTGTAAGTGAGTCGGTTCACCTTTTTTCCTTCGTCGACGACGCAAAGCGGCACTCCGACATGGGGTTTTCGAATGGGCAACCGGTTCGGCAACGTTGTACTTGGTTTCCGTCGTGCCGGCCAGAGAATTAGTCGAAGTCGATGCCACATGCCACTTAGCTTTCAGGCAAGCGATTACTCGCCAAACCAAGGGCTCACCTTTCGGCGGAGCAAAATCAGCAGCCGGTCGATCGCCAGTCCGGCGAGTCCGAGAATGATGAGATAGCTGTAGACGATGTTCATGTTCTGCAAACGCGATTGCATGCGAAGCGTGTAGCCGAAGCCTTCGTCGGCGAGGGCAAATTCAGCAGCGATAAGAAAGACCATCGCCGGGCCAATTTGTAGTCGGGCGTTTTCGATGATGCGAGGCAGAATCTGGGGCAGCACTACTTCCCACACGACTTCGAAATGCGACGCTCCGAGCGTGTAAGACTTGAAGATCGTATTCTCATCGACATCTTTCTGGGCCGCTTGAGCAATCGATTGGGCCAGCGTCGGAAAAATACCAAAGGCGATCAGCGCCACAAATATCTGCACTCCAATGACACCAAAGAACACAAAGTAGACAGCGAGCATCGCGGTCGGCGGAATCTTGGCAAAAAACGAAATGGGGGGCATGAGCACTGCCTCGACGATCGGCAGGCATCCCATCGCCAGTCCAACCACAAACGCCATCAGCACTCCCGCACCGACGCCCACTGCCAGTCGCCACGCCGAGGCTCGCACATCGGCCAAGAAATTGATGCCCCCTTCGCTGTGAATGATCCGCGACCACCCCTCTTTGAATTGCGAGAAATTCGGCAAGGTTTTGTTGCGCGGATTCTCGACGTGTGCGCGATGTGACATCCACGCGTAGCCGATAAGTAACACCACAAAACTCGCGACACCCAAGAGCACGCGACTGCGCAGGGAGATATTATGGCGAATCATCGGCAACAGCCTTCTGGGGCGAATCCGTCATTCCCGCGCAGGCGGGAATCCAGATGCAGCGGCCTGCGCGGGAATGACGCTGCACACCTACTCACCATCCTGTACCTTCTTCATGTACGAGCCGTCGAAATTGAGCTGAGAATCGGCGTCGCCGAACCCAACCGTCGGCTTCTCAGCCACGATATCGTGCGACACACAAAAGTCTACAACCATCGGCATGGTCTTTTCCTTAAACTCGGCCTTCTCAAACAGCGCGATTCCTTCTGCCGGAGTTTTGTACATCTGCGTCTCTTCGACGACGACTTCCATGTCTTCGACGCCGAGGCTCGAGAACTTCTCGCCTAGGGCCTTGAGCGTTTCGTCGTGGGTCGCGTCATCGGCAATCATCTTGTTGACTTCGTAGAACGCATCGATGAGGGCACAAGCAAACTTATCGCCTCCTGGCTTTTCCAGCGACGCCTTGCTGACGACGACCATATCGATGATCTCTTCGGGGATCTGCCGCGAGTCGAACATCCGTTTCGAGCCCTCACGGTCGCGAAGCGTCTGCATTACGAACGGATTCCAAACCATGATCGATTTCACGTTGTCGTCGCCTCCTTGCATTGCTTGGGCCGCGACACCTGGATCCATGTTCTTGAATTCAAAGTCGTCGGGGTTTTGATTTTGGAGCTCGAGACAACGCTCGAAGGCGTATTGTGACACTGATTTTTCGAGACCGTAGGTTGGCACGCTCTTTAGACCCTCGATGTCCTCGATACCGACGGCGATACAGGCGTCAGCACCAACACTGGTCGACGTCGGCAAAATGGCGACCGAGTCGCGGCCCGTCGCTGGGGCGAGGCTGTCCATATTGGTCATGCAAACTGCGTCGACGGTCGAATTGCCATACTGACTCAAACAGGGATCGTAGTCGGCTTGCACAAGCACGACGTCGACTCCCCATTTCTTTTCGATCGATCCCAGCTTCCCTTCGGCCTTGTCGAGCAACCCTTTTTCGTGGGCGACGCCAAACACCGACCAACTCGGATATTCGCTCCAAGCAAGACTAAAAGAAGGAGTCTCGCCTCCGGGGGCTCCACCGCCACCGCCGCCACCGGGGTTGGTCTTTGTACCGCCACATCCGGTGCAAATCGCGAGGGCAACGATGCAACAGCCTATCAATGTGTACTTCATGTCATGTTCTCCATTTTTCTTGGTTAGTCGGTTGACCAGCAGAAGTCGCGGTTTGACTGCGACGTTCAACACTAACGACGTATTCGTTAGTGTTCGGGAATTCTTGTCGGTTCGCGGTCTTTTGTTTCTGCCTCGGGTGCCTTTGAAGCCAGTCCGATGAGCGCGTCGAATTCGTCGTTGGCCTGGCTCGTCGAAGCAAATTCCATGAATTCAGCTTCCGCCTGTTTGGTGTCGAGGCCAGCCAGTTCGCGACTGACGCGGGCTTTTGCCGAAGCCTTCTGCCGCAGTTCGCGAAGTTCGCGTAGTTCTTCGCTGGTGCGATCTTCCGAGAGCCCCGTCATCAGGTCGGCGATCTGCTGTTCTTCCTTTGCAGAGAGAATTGTCGCAACAGCGTCGTGCTTTTCTTCGCCCAATTTTTCGAGATCACGCAATTGCGACTGGATCTGCAACTTGTGGCGATTCACATTCTCGAGCAACTGCTCGATATCTTGTTCCAGTTCAGTTGCGCGGGCCTGCTTCTCCGCGAGCGTGCTGGTGAAGTCACTAAAGGCTGTCTGGCATTTTTGATATTCGGCGTCGGCCTTGGTCGCTTCGGGGTCGCCGCCGTGCCGCTCGGCGACTTGGCGAGCCTTGGCGGCAGCCCCCGCTTTGAGCTTTTCGAGCTTTTGAATTTCTTCGGTGATGGCCGTCAGTTTCTGCTTCTTCGACTCTTCCTGAGCAATCATAGCCGCGATTGCGTCTTTATACTGATTGATGCGGCTTCGCTTTTCGCTAATGATGCGGTCGTAATTGGCCGAAACAACCCCCGGATTCGACCGCAGCGTCTCGCTCGCTTTGTCGATGCGGAATGTTACGAGATACCAAACGGCACGAAAGTATTTGCCAACGGCATTGAACATGAAACCCTCGCTTCCTGAAACAAGTTTTGTGTACGCATTAGTGTATCGAACGTCGCCGAGCCTTTCGGCGATTATTGTGTTTCAAACTCGGCTTCGTTGTACATCGTCGGCTTGTCAATCGCGTCGATCACTTCGTCAGCACGGCGGGCCACTTCGATTGTGCGGTCGAGTTCTTGCCTTAGTTTAGCGAGTTCGTCGTCGCTGTCTTGTAGCTGAAATGCGTGATATTGTTCAACGGTACGGGCCAGGTGGTTGACTGTCAGTACGACTTCGTCGATCGCCTTGGTCCGTTCGGCCAAGAGCGGACGCCCTGTGCGTCCGGGTAACCGGTTGGCTTGGTTCCACAATTCGAGCGACCGCTCCAGTTGCCGAACTGCGGCAAAAAAAAGTTTGTCGACTTTCTCGCGGAAGGCGATGGCCGTGTGTCCCACCGGTGGTTCAAGCTCAAGCGCTGCGTGCAACTTGCGTAATCGCCTCAAACACTCTTCGCTGCGGGGGTCGTCATCTTGCTGTAATTCGAGGGCCAATTGATCGAGCCGGCGGTCACGCTCGATTTTCTGTTTCTCGGTCAAATAGCCGTGGGCTTTCTCCGTCAGGTCTTCGATTCCGAATATCAGCCGTGAGGCTTGAATTCCCAGTCCGGTAAGCACACCTGCCAGGCCAATGAAGTTGAGTACCGTGTTGCCATCGACACCCCACGACAGTAACCACGCACTGAGGCCACCGACCAGCGGCAACATCGTCCAGGGGGAGACGAACAGGTCGAGCAGAACTTTTTTCTTGACTTCGTCCATTGGCCGCCGCGCAGGAGACCTAGTGCCTCCTAGTAATTTAGTAAGGAACCTCACCCAACAAAAACGAAACCGACGTGCTGCCGCTCGGTTCGACACCGACAGCGCGAATGCGGTCGGTATCGACGCCGTGTTGCGACAGGTAGCGCTCGACCTCGAGGGCTCGCTGCTCGGCTAGTTTCTTGTTCGCGGCCGCATCGCCACGCAGCGATGCGTTCCCCCGTACGATTACATAGTAACGAGTTGATTGCAGCGTGCCAGCCAGTTCGTCGAGCAATTTACGGCTTCGCTCGGTAAGCGTCGGTGTCCCGCGGGCGAATATCAGCGTCGGGGCTTTGGCTGTGCCAGCCTCAACGAGCGAACTCCACTGTGCATCGCTTAGTGCGGGCATTTCCGTGCCACGGATTTCTTCGTTCTCGACTCCCGGATGAAAATCGGCCAATTCGCGAAGCACGTTGTCGTTGTAAAGGTAGTTGGGATTGCCATCGGTTGGATCGCGCTCGATGCTTCCCGAATCGATCAACACGCGCGTGATGCCAGCGATTATGTCTTCAAGATGGGGCAACCGCGTCCCGTTGCGGATTCCGGCGTGGGCGAGATTCTCTTGGGTGTTCTTCCACCACACACCATCGACGAGACGGGTTGCTTCTTCATGAGTCAATGCCGCATCAGCGGCGGCGTCCTTCATGATGAGGGCGATGCGGTCTTCGGTCGTTCGATATTTGTAATTCGCTTGTAGATAGGCTCTGACGAGGGCGGTAGCCGTATCGCTGTTTTTGGCGATATAGTCATCGCTGGCGACGAGTACATCGACGATCGTCGCTGGAAATCGCGAGCTGTCGACGATTACGCCGACCCGATCGTTTTTGAGCATCTGAGTGATGTAAGGTTCCCACACGACGTAGGCAACCGGGTCAGTCGGTTTCGACTTCTTGTACTTGGCGACAACTTCGGCCGCATCGCGCATTTCGATAAACGGATTCTCTGGCAATTGGTCGAGTTGAAATCGCGACATCACAACCCGAGCGAGGGTTTCGCTAGGGGAGTTTGGTGTCAGCACAAATCGCGTTTCGGGCGTGTTGAGTGCGTCGACATTGGCGAAAACCTCCTTGTAACTGACAATCGCATCGGCCCCCACCGTTTCGTCGATGACGGCGACGATTGTTGCCGGCAACGAGTTGCTCTCGGCACATGTTTTCACGAGCGCATCGATCGTGAAGACCGCCATGTCGACTTCGCCCCGGGCAAGTGCCGCGAGCCGCTTGGTGTAGTCGGCACCGTCGTCTTTAAGAGTGAGCTTAATGCCCTGGTCGCGGAGCGCGCCGGCAAACTCAGGCGAACGCAGTACGGCGTAGCCGCTGAAACCATCGAGCGCGATGCTAACCTGCGTCTGGTAGCGGCTATCGGACCCACCACGGCGCAATTCGGCTTCGCGTGCCGCGCGGGCCGCCTCGGCTTCGGCTTGCGCACGTTGAGAATTGGACTCAGCGATCGATGGCCCAAACCACACTTTCCAACAGACGACGCCAATCAAAAGAATGACGAGCCAGACCATACTGACGGCAAGTAGCTTGCCCTTCGACACGCGCTCACTCCTGTTATTTTAATGGGGAAACTTCAGCGTGATTTGGCAACCGCCCGCACAACCAGCATAATCACGATTCCGATGAATATGAGGAAGCCGAACGGGAACCCATCGCCATCGTCGTTGTTGTTATTCTGCTGGCGAGCAGGGGATCCTCCGGCACCTTGATTCTGACCATTGTTAGCGAATTCAGCGCTCGCGTCGAAGTTGCCTATTGGTGTATTTTCGGTCGACGTGAGCGCTCCAATCGCGGCTGCGGCAACTTCGCTGGGGAATCCGGCGAGAAAAGCAAAGTCGCCTTCCGCAGCATCACCGGAGTCGGTCGCGCTGCTTTCGCCATTGACGACCTGCGAAATGGCTTTTTCCAGCGATTGAGGATCGTCGGCCCGACGGTAAGTGCTGGTGCGTGTGGCGAGGCTGTGGTCTTGCTGCATAGCGACACCAATCACGTCGACCAACAATCCGCGCGCCTGGATTTCTGGCAGGTACTGGTCGACCAGTTGGCTGTCGGTCGCTTCCCCGTCAGTGACGATCAACAATTTATAGATACCAAAACGCTGGTCCGCACGCAGTTGGAGCAGCGCATCGGCCCCTTCGCGCATTGTGTCGCCGAGCGGTGTATATCCGTTGGCGGTCAGTCGGCCGACTGCCTGTCGCACCGCCTGCTTATCGATGGGCCCCAGCGGTACGAGCCATTTCCCTTGACGCCCCGGATTGAGCAGCAAGACCCCCACATCGGCATCATCGTCGGTCTGGTCGAGTACCTTCAGCAGCGCATTCTTAGCCGCCGAGATGCGGGTGCCTCCGCCGACGAATGGCTCGTTCATCGAACCCGAATTATCAAGAACCACCACGACGTTGAGTTCGCTTCCGGCAACCGACTGCGAGCAGCAGGCCACAAGACCCGCTAGCGACGCGAGCGTAACGCGTTGAATGACATTTTTCACTTCGTCCTCCCGTTATGAATTCGGCGAGTGTCTGCGCTCGTCGGTGGATTATCAGAAATCAAAATCCGACTCGGAGAGTTCTTCGGGGTTCACTTTCACGATGCGAAACTCGACGCGCATGTTTTGCATCGCTTCTTCAATGTTTGCTGGTTTCGAAATCACTGGATCGGAAATACCAGCACCGAGCGGTTGAAGTTGCGACAAGTTAACGTTGATGCCTTGCTGCTCGGCATAGCCGACGATAGCCTGCTTGACTTGCTCGGCACGCGCCTGCGAGAGATTGAGCGCCGCCTGCATCGTTTGCAACGGGCTGTCGGCAGCCCCCTCAAAGGCTCCCGACTTGATTAGCCGCACCATTTCGTCGGTTTGGCTAATGTCGAGTTCCTTGTTGCCTTGCGACGTGTTGAGGAAATAACGGTAGTTGCCCTGCTGCCCCGTACGACGGATCACGCCCTTGTCGAGACCCGCTTTGATGAGTTGCACGAGCGTCTTGGTCGGGTCACTATGTCCGCGAATCACAACGGCGGCTCCGCCGAAGGTACTCGCCTGTTGCAACGCACGATCGAATTCCGCGCCGTATTGGTCGACAGAAAAATCAGATTGGTTCGGCTTGAACGAAATCGTAAAGCTCACAATCGTGTCGGTATCGAGATTGTCGTCGGGGAACTCCATGAGTCCTTCCCCTTCGACAATGCGCTTGGGCACGACGTATTCGACGCCGGCCGCTTTAGCTAGTTCTTGGTAGTTCCATTGTGGCGGATCGAAACCCTTGCGAGTCTTGGCATAGCCCCACTTCGTGGCTAGGTCGAGAGCCGCCGTCATTTTGGAATTAAACCCGCTCAGGTTGCCTGACTGCTCGAAGAATGCCACCTGTCCCGGCAGCCCCACAAAGCGGCAATCGAGCAACAGTCCATGGGCGTCGACTTCGAGTGTTGGCAAGACTTCGTCGCCAAAGATTTGCTGGCATTGAGTTAGCAATTTTCGGTAATCTTTTGACATGCTTTGCGACTTTTCAAAGTCGTCTCGCAGCTTCGTCACCTGTGGAGTCGCTGCCAGGTAACCGGCAACGAACTTTTCGACTTCTGCGCGGTTGGCTTTGAACCAATCGCTCCGTACCGCATAGACGTCAGCGATCGAGCGATTCATATTCTGCGTCGATACCAGCACGTGAGCCCCTCTCACGGTTCCCTCGGCACCGGTGCCGGTCGAGTCGCCACCGCCGGTGAGTCCGATCATGTCGGGCGTAATGACACAGCACGCATCGATCGACGGATCCTTGCGAAACTTCTCGGCGGCACCATTCGGGCCGGTCAAGTCGTCGACGAAAACAATTTCGACATCGTCGTTGGTGAGTTTGGCGGCATCGAGTGCGTCGTACAGCAAACCGACATGGGGTCCCCCCTGTTGGCAAGCGATTTTGGCCTTGCTGCCCGACTTCTTGAGGTCGTTGAGTGTTCGCAATCCCTCTCGCGCCACGATATGGTCGCCGGCACTCCACGAGAGTTGCAGGATCACCACCGGCTTTGTGCGGGGGTCGCTGCCGATCACTTCGCTCGCTTGCCCGAGCATTCGCATCGTGCCGCGCAGGTAAGGCGATTTTCCGCCCATGTAGTCTTTCACCTGTTGGACAAAGTCATCGCCGGGGGTGAGGTTCAGCTTCAAACCTTTTTTTCCGTAGATCGAATCGGGAGTCGTCTTGAGCCCGCCGTTGGCGTAGAACGTGGCCGCGTCGCCACCCCAAGTGATGAAGGGGACGTTGACTTCGCTCCCCTTCTGCACAGGCTGCACCTGCAACGGTCCGGTAATGCCCGAGAACAATTGCTGTGCCGATGCGCCCGCTGCGAAAGCGAACACAAGTAGCAATGTTGCGGATAATTTAGTGAACTTCATTTTTAGCCTCCAGAAGTTGAATGTAGCCGTGTATTCGTTGTTGTCGACGGAATCTTGGTAGGCAACCTACCGAATTCCCTGCAATTCTAGCTCTCGCAGTCTTCGATCCCATGCTTCACGCTGGACATCCGTAACGTCTGGTTCTGGCAGCAACGATCTGCGTGTGCAATTAACAAGCGCCTGCAAAGTTTGATATTCGCGCGTTGGTGCAATAGCGGGGGATAATTGATCGTGGATAGTTGCGCGGACCTCTTCCCACGTCTTCGGTTGCCGTGCTTTGAGTAGCGAACGCAGCGACGCGAACGCGGCGGCCGAGTAATCGCTTGCGAGAACCTCACTGTCGAGTTCGTCAATTTGAGACGCTAGCGTCTCTTCGCCTTCGAGCTTCACGGCACTAAGAACCCATTTGATAAAGTTGCAACGGTCGTCGCCGGTGGGGTCGAGCACCGGAATGATCAAATCGCCCACCCGCCCCGGACGGCGGATATCGGGCGAAAGCAGGTGAATGCGGGCTGTCATCAATAGCCACAATACACGACCGCGAAGTTGCGGATCGCTCATCATCGCTTGAATTTTGCCTGTGAGTCGACGCTCTGTCTCGTGCGCGTTGGCGTCGACGCCACCGAATTGGGTGTCGGCTTCGTCGACGAAAATCACCACCTTGTCGAGCGCGTCGAGTACACGGCGGAGCCGCTCGAAGATCACATCGGTCTGGCCGAACCACTGGCTACGAATATTCTTGAGTACCAGCACGGGCAAGTCGAGTTCGGCTGCCACGGCTTCGAAGATGAACGTCTTGCCGCTACCAATCGCCCCGGCGACCGCCGCGCCGGGCAGTGCCGCCGCGCCGTCGGCTTGAAAGCGGGGTATGAGTTCGTCACGAAGAAAGTCTTTCAGCTTGCTGAAGCCGATCACATCGGCCAGCGTGTGCCCCGGTTTCTTGAACTCGACGACATCGTCGCCAAGTTGCGAGCGAATGAACTCTTCGACTTTGTCGAAGACTTGAGTTGGCCCCAGCGGTTCGCCCGAATAAGCCACTCCTGCCAACATCTGCCGCAGTGCTTGAATTGAAAGTCCAGCAGTGCATTCGGCCAACTTCTCGGGCGTCGACCAGAGTTTTGGCTGTGGCGAAGTCCGTGCGATGTAGTGATTGATGAAATCGAGCCGCTGGCTGTGCGACGGGGCTGGCACTTCGACACTCAGCACCTGGGGCATCCGCGAGATGCGGCTATGGATCATCGCCCGCGACTCGGCGAGTAGACAAACCGAATCGGTCGCCTCGACAAACTCAGGGTCCCCCAACCAATCGTGAACGATGCTGATGCGATGAAGCTGGCGATCGTTGAGGCTGGCCAGATTGCCCCCTTCGGGCAGCAACATATCGGCCGCTTCGACGACAATCAGCAGGTCTTCACGGAGTGCGGCCCTCGAACAAATGGTCAGTTGTCGCAGAAACTCGAGCGCGAGAGTCGGATTGCCAGTCGCTTCGCGAAGGTTTCGGTCAAATTCTTGTTGATAGATCGCGAGCTGCGAGCCCTTTTGCTGCAGCTCTTGAATGGCGAGCGTGTTTGCGTCAACACCGGTCTTCCACTCGACCCATGCGCCTCGCAACTTCTCGGCGGCACTGCTGTCCATCCGCACCGGTCCGTTGAGTTCATAGACCAATTGCAACAGTCCATTGGTCCGCGTCTTTTCGATCAAGAATCGGTTCAGCGGCACATAGCTCGATCCGTCCCACAGTAAGTCATAAATATTGCCGCAGACGACGACGCTGCGCGTCTGTCCCGAATTGAGCAGCGACGCGAGTCGACCGAAGAATTCGTGTGGTTGGCTCATATGGGCGTGCGCTGCGGAATCGATGAAACGAACGGGAATCGAATCTCAAGAGTATAACGCCAATGCCACTAGCGATGGATGGTAGCTAGCGAGATAATTTTCTGCAGACTCGCTGCCAGTCGAATGAAGAACGTTCCGCAAACCGAGCAATCGCCGATGGCTAATCTCGAAATTATTGACCTCTCGCACTCCTACGGCCCGAAGCATGTGCTCAACAAGGTCAACCTGACTGTCGGTGCGGGACAAGTGGTCGCGCTCGTGGGGCCGAGTGGTTGTGGTAAATCGACGCTGCTCAGGGCCATTTTGGGGACCCACCCACCCACATCGGGAAAGGTTTGTGTCGGCGGCCAACCTGTCGAATGCCCGACCCGGGATGTGGGCATCGTCTATCAGCATTACAGCTTGTACGAGTTTTTGACTGCTCGTCAAAATGTCGCATTTGGATTAATGGTCGACCAGACTTCGACACCGTTTCGCTTGTTCAACTATTTTGCTTGGCGAAAGCTCCGCCAAGAGCATCTCGAACAGGCCGACGCATTTCTTGAGAAAGTCGGTCTGTTGGCGGCTCGTAATCAATATCCTAGCGAAATGTCGGGAGGAATGCGGCAGCGGGTGGCGATTGCCCAAGCGCTCATCATGGAGCCACGCGTGCTGCTGCTCGACGAGCCTTTCGGGGCACTCGACGAAGCAACCCGCGAGGAATTGCAACTGATGCTGCTGAAGCTCTACGCCGAGAACGTGCAAGCTCGCGCCGAAAGCCGTACGCCTCCCTACACGGTGATTATTGTCACGCACGAGTTAAACGAAGCGTTGTATGTAAGTGATCGCGTGGTGGGGCTCTCGCAGTACCATGCCGACGGCGCTAACGGTGCGACGATCGTCTACGACAAGCCGGCCCCCATTTTTCGGCCCGACGAGCCGAAGGACCTTAGCAAATTCGTCGCCCAGAAAGAAGAATTGATTGGCTGCGTCTTCAGCCCCACCGTGCAACGCGACCACCGCGAATTCATCACGTTCTGGGCCGAACACGAAAAGCTAATGGAAGTCGCCGGGCCTGTGACGAATTGATTTTCACCACTGAACCGCAGAGAGTACTGAGTACTGAGTCGGAGCGAACGAATGCGAAGTGACAAATGACGTCAAGTCATCTTCGATTTTTCATTTTGCAATTACTATTTTGCAATTTGCAACTCCACCTATCTTTTCTGTGTCATCAGTGCCTCAGTGTTGAATAGCTGCAAGTGCTGCCGGAGTCGTTATCGCAAAACTTTGCCGTCGATATCGAGTAGCTGCGAATTCGAGACTGCGTTGCCGAAGCGGTCGAATTGATCGAACGTCCAATCAACCTCGCGAGTCGCCGGCTCAATTTCGATTAGCAAAGGCTGTCCTGGTCCGGCGTGGCAGTTGCCAATGTCATAGTGGCCGTTGGGCAACACTTCGAGTGTTGTGACCCAAGCGAGCGTGATGCCGGGCAAGTCGTCTTGTGCGAGCTTCTACACGATTTCGCCTGCGGGATTGACTTCGATCACGCTGTGGCCGTTGCCGGTGGCGATGAGCGTGTTGCCACTTTCGAGCCGCACGGCAGCAAAGACTACTTATAGAGCATCAGTTCGTCGGTTGAGTCAGTCATACTCGTTCAACCCCAAGGCATTGTAAACGGCAGCATATTAGCAGCCCCCAAGTCTAAACTTCCGGCTAACTCAGTGCGACTTGCGATCGCCCCACGTGCCCCACACCGCACGATCGCAGTCCGCCGCGGCCATCGAGCCACCCCGACCAACCAACGCCTTAAATCGCCGCACAACTCGTTCATCGCAACGAATCGCAACCGGGGCTGACGCTCACCGGTACACATTGACCACGGACACTGTCGCCTCGACCTTCCCGTCAATGATGACCTTGCACCCCGGCCGAACGTCGCGCCACCGCTCCACGCCAATCGGTCGCAGTCGCTTGCTGCCACGGTCCCGCCAAACAATCCATTGCCGACCGTCGGTTAGCTCGATCGACAGAGCATGACAACTATCGAGACTTACCGGTGCTGTGCAGTAGCGATCGACGCCCACGCCTTCAGGTAGTTCGTTGGTATTCATGCAACTGACGGTAGCGGCGCGGGTGGCCAATTTCGACAAGATTCCGCATCTTGCGGCTGAGTATTCTAGCGACTCAATAGGTTGTGTTTCTTGGCGGCCGTGCTACCGCTATGGACTGCGTAGGTGTTTCACGCCTGGCCGATCACTTGGGTATAAAACCAGCCAAGGCGGCCAAGAAGGAGAAGGCGCTCGACGATGGGTTCGAGTGGCAGCCGTGGTCGCCTGACCTGGTCGCCCATTACGTCAGCGCCAAGCAGGGCATCACCGAACGGGCCTTGCTCCTGGCCGGTGCGAAGCTCGCTCGCTACCGACGCAAGGACGCGGTGATCGTACTGCCGGTCTACGGGCCGACGCTCGAACTCGATAAGCCGATCAACTACGTGATCCAGTCCGTCATGGGCCGCGACCTGATTATCGGCACCGGCGAGAATGCCCAGGCCGTCAGCAAGAAGCTTATCCAGAAAGGGAAGGGGCTGCTGGGCTACAACATCGAGCGGCTCAAGCTCGGGACCATCCAGCGGGTGTGGAAGGTCGAGGGCGTGACCGACATGCTCGCGCTGCTCTCGGTGATGACGGATGAGGAGTTGGAGACGACCGCGGTGGTATCGAGTGCCAGCGGCGCGAGCGAGAAACCGGCGTGGATGGGTGATGTGCTGGCCGGGTTCGATACGCTGATTTGCCACGACCTCGATCGGCCAGGGGATGCGGGGGCGCAGTTGTGGGCTCGCGAGATCTCGCTCAAGCGGGACGAGGGTGCCACCATTGTGCGGCTGCCGGGCGAAGTGACCCCGACGCATGGGACCGATTTGCGGGACTGGCTCAACCAGGGGAACGGCTACTCGGTGCTGCTCTCCCTGGCCGAACAGGGCGACCGGATCGTCGCCAAGCGGGATGCGGCTGGTGACATCGTGGCTGACGAGTCGGTCGATTTGGTGTTTGAACGGGCCATTTGCCGCGACTTGCAGATCGAAGTCCTGGGTGAAATGGAGAACGGCCACATCCGCGTGTTCTCGATGTTCCACCGCAAGGCCGTCAACATCCTCGACATTGGCCGCCTCAGCTACGCCAAGCTGCTCCAGATGTTCGGGCCGCCCGTCAAGGCGTTCGTCCACACTGGCAAAGACGACATCGACGGGATGCACTCGCTCAAGGACGTGGTCGAGGCGATCGGGGCCATCGCTGGCTACCGACAGATCGGCGACCACGACACGGTCGGTCAGGGTGTGTGGGCTGGGCGCGACCTGAACGACCAGGAAACGGGGTCGATCGTGCTGGTGAATGCGGGCGGGGCTTCTCGATACAACGGGGACAAGGTGCTGCGGGAAGTCCTCGCACCGCGCGTCGACGGGCTGCTGCTCGACATGAACGGCGACCGGCCCTGGTACGACCATGACATGCTGGTGTCGAATCTCGAAGCTCTCAAGGCGAACCCCGAGGCGTTTGGCAAGGCGGCGGTGCGGGACTTAGAGGCGATCTTGGCCCGCTGGCGGTGGCGAACTTCCGTCAGCCCGATGCTGATGACCGGTTGCGTGCTGGCCAGTTTCATCCAGACGGTGCTGAGATGGCGGCCGCAGGTCTCGATCTCGGGCGAGTCGAACGCCGGTAAGTCGTATCTATTTGAGTGCCTGGGTGGGCCTGACGACCAGAGCGAGGCCGGTATCTTCCTCAAGCTGGCCTTCAAGTCGTCGAAATCAAGCGAGGCGGGCATTCGGCAGACGGTCAAGCAGACGGCCGTGGTCGTGATGTGCGATGAATTCGAGGCGTCCAAGGAGCGGGACCGGATTCTGGAGCTTATGCGGACCTCGAGCCGGTCGAGCAATGTCACGCGCGGATCGGTCGGCCAGAAGGCAAGCAGTTCGGGGCTGCGTCATATCTGCTGGATCGCGGCGATCGAGACGGGCCTGACCAAGCAGGCGGACCAGAATCGGTTTATCGTCTTCAATCTGCTCTGCGCCGAGAAGGAGAAGCAGGGGCAGTTGCGGCTACCCACCAGTGCCGAGCGGTGGGAGCTAGGGCACCGCCTCCTGGCTGTTGCCATTTACCACGCCCAAGCGGCTTGCGAACTGGCCGTGGCGCTGCGGGATACCCAGATCGAGGGGATCGACGCCCGCCAGGTGGAGAATTACGCGGTGCCGGCCGCGATGTTGGGGCTGGCCAACCAGTACACGATCGAAAGCTGCCAAGATTTGCTGCGGTATCTGGTCAGGGGGAACGTCGAGATCGAGGAGCAGGGCCAGACCGACCACGAAGACCTGCTGACCGACATCCTAACGTCGCAGATCATGCTCAGCCCAGCGGATGGGGTGCGGTCGATTTTGCAGGTGCTCGAAAGCCAAGACCTGTACTACCGGCACGCCCATTTGCTGGATTCGCGGTGCATCAAGGTGACAAAGGACCAGAAGTTGTTCATTCACGCCCCGTCAGTGTTGCGGTTCTTACTCAAGGGCACCCAATGGGAGCACAAACAGATCCGCGACATCCTATTGCGGATCAAAGGAGCCGAACCGCGAGCACAGCGATTTGCAGGTCGCACGCTTCGCGGTGTGGCCCTTCCAGTGGATGCCCTGATGGTTAATGGCAAAATGAGCGGCGACGATTCTGAGGGCCACCAGGAGCCTGAGATGGTTTAGCAGCGCAACGCGCAGCATCGGCGCAGCATCGGCGCAACAGAAGAAAATGACGAAAACCCCTATATATATAGAGAGATAGATAGATGAGAGAGAGAGTGTTGCGCTGTTGCGCTCCTTCCGGGAATATAACCCTTATACACGAATGGCATTAACATTCGCGTAACTACTGTCGCCTCAACGCTTAAGCATTGCTATCGCTGCACTGCTAGCGTGAGAAAAGCGAACACCTCCTGCGTAGTGGATTTGTTAACAATCCTCACGCCACAAGAGGTGTCGC
>JBGSWC010000291.1:0-10973 GCA_041752635.1 Pirellulales bacterium
GTTGCCCATTACCAGCAATTGCCCAGTACGAGCGTCGTAGGCGACGCGTTGCCCTGCTTGGGGGGGGAACTTCGCCGCCCACCGCTCGGCCTGAGCGGCGGCCGCAGCGGGTACAGGATAAGCGTTTAAATAAGCCTGGTCGGCCTCGGGCACTTGCGCAGTGGCCGCTCCGCACAACACCGTAGCAACCAGCGTGGCAGCAACGGCGCGTGTGAAGTTCGTAATAGCGAGGGAGATGAGGCAATTCATCTGCGACTTCCTTGTCGGCATTTTGACCGCGATGCAAGCACGCGCGGTCCGGTCGTGTAACCGGTATAATCGGTTCCTACGGATTAATCGGAAAAGTCTACCACCTCACGCCAGCCTATTTAGGCAGCAATGCTAAGCAGCTAGCAAGCAACCAATTGTCGAATTTTCCCAACCCGACGCATCCGCGAGGTGACATCTCGCAAACGCTGCGAATAGGTGGAACAACGACCACACTCTCGACTGACAGCGGGCTCCAATAAAACTCGGTGCGGAGCTCGTCCGATTTTTTCACAACCGCGCAGCGGCTGATGTCACTTGTTGACGTTTCTGATTGCGATAGCAGCAGCAAAACCCGCTAGATTCCGCCCGATGGCAGCGGTGGCTGACCATCGCGGAGCGAGTCACCCAAATCGATTTCGAGCAGCGTGTTGTCGGCTGTTTGCAGCACGAGCCGCTTTGCGGTTACGTCGCGTATCTCGCCGCTCATGAGCCCCACTTCAAACGGATCGCCCGCTTTGACGCGCAGCAATTCGCCGGTGGTCCGCACGTTGATCCATGCTTGCAGCTTGTCGCCCGACTGCACGATAGCTGTGACGAAAGCATGCTCGGAATCGTCGAACTTTGGCTTCGGCGGTGGCGGGGGTGGCGGTTTGCGTTCGGTCCTCACAACCGGCGGACGAGGCGGTCGGGGGGGCGGCGGTGGCACGTAGGGTTCGAATAGGTTACGACCCACAATGCTATCAACGTAAGCACCGGTGTCAGTGAGCGCAAGGCGGTCGGAAGGAACGTCGTTGAGCCCTGATTCGCGATCGGCGTCTTTGAGCAGCATCGCTTCGACGCTCAAGCTCACCCGCAGCGCCCCCCCCTTTCCGATGGGACGCAGCACGAGCTGATTGATCTTGTGAAGTTGATCGCTGCCATAGAATGCGGCGAGGAACTTCACCACCGCCTCAAGATTTCCCTCTGCTTCGACCGTGTAGGCGAGCGTCTCGTAAAATGTACTCGACGACTGACCACGGCTGGGAATGATATCGGCGACCTTGATGCGGGCATCGCTGAGTTTGTCGACGAGCCACGTGCGATACTGCGACTGGGCCACGCCTACATTCCGGGGCAACGACTTTTCACGCAACTCGATGAGCCGCTTCATGGCGTACTTGCCTTTGGCTTCTTTTAGCTCCGAATCGGCCACGCTTTGCTGTGCCGTAGCGAGGCGCGCTTCGGCCGCCGACATGGCATCGCGGTACGTGCCGACGAGCCAGTTGGCCGACCACAACAAGATCACCAAAGCAACACCGCCACCTAACATTTTTTCGCGCTGGCTCATTGCGAGTCCTCCAGTAAGTCACCGGGCGGAGCGACATCGATCACAGCGGTCGATTTCCAGGAATAGGGGGCCATCTGGGCGTCGAAATCAGCCGATGTTGGCATCACTGTGTGCGTATCGTCGCGGAGCCGGCTCTCGATTTCTGAGAACGTACTCCACTCGCGTGCCGTGACGACGACCTGGATCTCCCCCCCCGCTGCGCGATCGCCAGGCTTGCGCTTGAAGGTGATTTGCTGAGCCATCGCGTCCTGAGCTTCGACGTAATCTTTCGCATCGAGCGGCAGCGGACGTATCCGCTCGCTTACCGTCTGCAGTTGATCAAGCCAAGTGATGTCGGTCGCCCGCCAACTGTCGATGCTAGCGGCGCGCTCGACTTGCGGAGCAAGCGTTTCAGCACGCTGTTCGATTGTGGTTTGTTCGACTTCCAGCAGTCGTGCTTGCTCGTTAATGCTGGCGACGCGATTATAGAACATCCACATCGGCCCCAGCACACAGACGGCTGCCGCCACCCCCGCCAGTATATAAGTACGACGTTGTGAAGGTACTTCCTTGTGCTTCTTTGGGTTCGCGAAGTCGATCGCGAGATTCGAGTCAAGCAGGCTGGCCAGCGCACCAATGTGTGGCGCGAATTGGCCGCAGTTGGTCACTCCACCGGCAATCGTGGCAATGGTGCGGGCGGCCGCTTCGACATCGACATTGGTGACGGGAATGCCCAGCGACGAACTCAGCGATGCGATCGACTCGCGGTCGAGCGAACCGAGCCACGCGAGACTGCGAATCGATTCGCCGGGAAGCTGTCCCGCCGCCGCAGCCATCGTGCGTCGAATCGGCGTTATTAAGCGACGCACTTCCGACGTCGCAGCGGCATCCGAAAAGTCGATACGCCGACCGAGCGACAACTTGCCCTCATGTACTAACGCCAAATCTAAGAGTCGTAAACCGGGGGCAACCAACAGGTGATTGTCGGCAGAGAGCCCCGTATTGTCGCGACCAGCGAACCAAGACGACGCGATACCAACCGGTACGACGTGTGCCGCTTCGAGTTCTAGGTGATCGAGCGTTTCGGTGATTTCTTTGTTGACGCTCGACCCTAGCCGCGCAAGCAGCACTTCGCTGGGCTGGGTGTCGCCCCCCGAAAGTAAACTGAAGTCAACGCGGCACCCTTCGTCGTGCGATGCAAACTCGCCATCCGCTTGCATGCCGACCATATCGACCAGATCGTCGAGCGGGGCCGGTGGCAACGATAGCAGCCGATATTGAACGTCGGGACCACCCACCAACACAACGACCGTTGGCTTGCCGCCCAGATGATCGCCTGCTAGCGAACGAATCGCCTTCGCGATGTCGCTCGCGGTCGCCCCGTCGGCAAGCGGCCCGCGCTCGGCCAAATCAATGGTCCAGCCACCGATGCCCCCCGTCGCGGCAAAGGCCGAGACTTCGTGGTCAGTCCAGTAGAGTAGCAGTGTTTTAGCCATACAAAAAGGTTCGCATTTACCAAGGCAATAATCAAAAACAATTTAGTGGATTCCGTCATTCCCGCGCAGGCGGGAATCCAGACGCAACGCTTTCTCTCTAGATTCCCGCCGGCGCGGGAATGACGATTATTTTCTCGTGCCAATTTGGCAAAACTACCACGTTCTCTTTGATTCAATAATAAGTGCCGTTGACGTCAGTCACCGGGATTTCTTCTCGAATCAACCAGTCACACCCGGTGACAAACGTCACCGGCTCGCTTCTATATATTGTATTCCGAAACCAGTTGCAGGTTCCGCCAAATCACTCATTTTCCACCGGTTCGGCCCCCAAAATATCGATTGGAAAGCCGACGCCCAAGGGCGTCAGGTCGATCATCCAGCGGACTTCGGGCAACACGCCCGTGTTATCGACCAGCACTTCGAGCCGCGTCGCCGGGCCTTCGGCTTCGTAGTAACCCACAATTTGGGCTCGATAGACGTCGCCCCCTGCGTTCACGAGCGGCATCAATTGCTTCATTTGATCGAGCGTCACCAAGCCCTCAACTAGCAGCCATGTCTCGTATTGCCGGTTGAGCACCTCGGGGGCCGGTTCAAAGTCGCGGACCGAGAGAATCTGTTCGACGATTTCGAGCGGCATGCCGGGAATCGATTCGAGCAACACCCGCGGCGCTTGGTTGATGTTGAGCCGCCCAGGGAGGACTTCTTCGGCCGTCGCAGTCAGATTATCCATCATCAGCGGCAAGAACGTCGACATCGCCCCCGGTTCGTTGGGGAATGGAGTTTCGACAATCGATCGCTGTGTATCTCCTTTTTGCGTGACGCGAGTATTGGTGCCAACAAGGTCGAGAATTGTCTCAATCGGTACCGAGCCACCGGCATCGAAATCGATTTCAATCGAGTCGGCCGTGACGGTTTCTTCGCTGCCGCCAGCATCGGTCGATCCGCTGCCCGCTCCCCCCGATCCCGCGGTTGGCGACCCCGAGCTTGGTGGCGAAGTCGATCCACCGGTGCCGGCGCTCCCCAGCGTTCCTGTCGAACCCGTGGTTTCGTCATAGGGCCCACCTTGTCGGTAGGCGAGAATGAAATTCGTTTGCTCGGTGTTGAAGACCTCCATCAACTCGATTTCAAGTTGTTGCAAATCTTCTTGATTGACGTCGATCTTCGGACGACCATCGACCCGGCGGTTCTGCTCGGCGCTGTAGACCGACAGGTAAGCCGACCAGCCCCGATTGAGCTCACCCTGACTGGCCTCAGGCGTCGCGAGCAATGCTTCGGCGTTTTCGCCGGCGTCGATGACACCATTGCGGTTGCGGTCGGCTCCATAGAGCATCGTCGCGGTCACATCGCGGACCAGCAACAGTTGGTCGAGACTTTCGAGCGGCCCGTTCTGCGGTGCGTAGGGGGGACTTAGCGCACTATAGTAGGTCACCTCAGCTCCCATCGGCCGTGGCGTATCGTCGGCATCGATCCAATCGAGAATTGCGTCGGCAATGCTTTCGGTCATGCCGGGGAGTCCCATCAACATCGACCGGCCGACGTTGGCGTCGGGCATACGGGCGTCGGCGATTAGCAGCGCATTAAGGTTCAAGCGGCTCGATTCGTCTTCGAGGCCAAAGCGAACACCGTCGTAAACGCCGTTTTTGATGGCGGGCGACAGCACGCTAAATCGGCTCCGCAGCGCGGCCGCGTCGCTGTCCTCCATCAAGACTCCTTGAAACCGTGTCGGGTTGTTCGTCAAGCCACCCAGCGAGTAAGTCGTCGAATCGTCTTCGGTCAGCAAATACTTAATGAACTCAGTCGCCGACTCGGCATTGAGCCGCGTCTGCGTTTGGCGAATTGCCGAGCGAGTCGCACGGTGCTCGGCGAACGACCACTCATAAAACTTCATGCCCGTGAGCGTCAGCAGCGCGACCACCACCAAGACGGTCAGCAATATACTGCCGCGTCGTTCGGACAAACGTCTCTTGACAATTTTTGTCATGACGGGGTGGTACTCGTACTTGCCGTGGCGGGTTCGGCCGCTTCGTCGTCGGCCTCCTGTTCGTCGTTTACCGCGTTTTCGAGCCCCCTCAGCGGGACGGTGATGCTGTATTTAAGGGTTGCTTGAGGGGTGGTCGGCGTGGTCGTCACCCCACCATTTGCGACGTCGGCCTGGCCATTTTCCATTGCGAGCCAGACGACCACCTGGATCGCTTGGGGCAACGCCCCTTCACTCTGTTCCATGTCCCACATCTCAACGAGCTGGGTGCCGTTGAAGTAGCGAAACTCGATGCCAGTGACTTCGGGGGCAACGACCATCGGATCGACTTGTTGTATGCCGCCGACGATCTCTCCATAGGAGAGGACGTCGCGATTGGTTTCGCTGCGCGCGAGCCCACCGCTCGTGTTGCTATTCATGAGCAGGCCATAGGTGACGGTCGTGATGCTCGCCGTCGGAGGCTCGGGGAGCGCCGCCTGGTCGGCAAGAGGATCGGCCAGCAGCGCCATCCCTTGCCAATCGGGAGGCACGCGAAGCAAATCGATTTGCAGCTCTGTGAGCGATCCATAAACACCCAATGGCCGCCGCTGCTCGATGAGCGAACTGACTTGGTCGGCAGTCTCCGTCGTTGACGACGAGTCGCTTGATGACGAACCACCAGAGAGTGAATCGAGCGAATCGACATCGAACTCGGCGACTTCCTCAGCGACGGCGGTCGCCGCGCTCGTGTCCTGGGGATCGTAAGTCCGCACGCTACGCATGTCGGCCGACATCAGCTCGAAGATACCGGCAGCCAGACGCGCGCGTTCGACACCTTCGCGTCCCGACTCGATACGATCGAGGCATAATTGAATCGCCAAAGCCACCAACACGAGCAACGTGACCGACAGCCCCAGCGCAAGCAACAGTTCGATCAGCGTGAACGCTGGGCGTCGTTGCGTATTGCGTTGATTGTGATTCATGTACGTGAGCCAAGGTCGTTTTGCCTTGGATCGATGGCTGTTGTTTTGCGCTACCTCAGGCCCGGAGGCCAAGACGCTTGCGTTCTTACTGTGTATCAATCATTCAGTGGTATTCGCGGCCGCGACACTCGAAAGGTAATTCGGATCGATCTTCCAGCGTCCGATCTCGCACAGAGGTACCGAGCCAGGGTCTGCATCGACTTTGGTCACTTGCACGCGAACCGACAACAAATTTGGTTGCACAGTGGGTTCCACAATGATTGCGTAACTGTAGGCTGGTGTGCTGCCGATGTCGGTTTGCAGCGGGGCCAGCGGAGCCGAAACCAGTTCGCGGCCACCGGCAAGCACCTCGCCCATCACCGACTCAGCCACAAGCCTCGCTTCGAGTTCGATCGTCGCCGACTCGGCGTTGCGATAGGCGTTGCGAGTGACGTTTCCGATCGCGACAATCGACACACCGAGAATGGCGATCGCCAGAATCACTTCGAGCAACGTGAAGGCGTCGCGTTGTTTGCGTTTCCCAGCCATGAAATCATTGCCCCATCGAACGACCGACGAGTTCGGTCAACTTGGCTGTGCAGGTCACGCCACGCAGAGCGATGTTGACCTGTTTCTCTTGTAAGTCGCCCGACGGCCTCGCGAGCAGAATGTCGGCATTGTAGGAAACACCGGTCGGCATAAACGCGACCGGTTGCGACCACTCGCCATCGGTGGGGGGGTCGACTCCGTAAGGGAGCGGAGCCCCATCGACGGCCGAGCAGTTAACTTGACGAAATACCACGCCCTCTTCGAGCGTTCCCGTGATCGACTCGCAACCTTCGGCGGCCGTGGCTGACTCGACCTTGAAATTGCCGGTACCAATCTGAGCTTGAAATAGCGCTGGACTACCCGAGTCGATGGCCTGCATTCGCGCCCGGGTCAGTACGGTGCGAATCTGCTCGCCGCTTTGCTGCAACCGTGCCCCGCCGAGGGTGCCGCTGAGCGTCGAAGTCGCGACCGCCCCGATAATCACCAAGAGCGCTAGCACGAGCAACAGCTCCACGAGCGTGAAACCGCTACGATGCTGAGTCATTGCTAGATTTGGCGTTCGCGTCATTTGCCTTTCCAATTGCCAATGTCGTCGTCGGTGCCGTCCTGCCCATCGGGGCCCATTGACCACAGGTCAGCCCCCTCGGGATTCTTCTTCCCAGGTGCTTGGATTTTGTAAGGGTTGCCCCACGGATCAACAGGAAGCGAAGTCCCCTTGATGTAAGGCCCTTCCCAACGATCAGCGACGTTGCTGGCCGATGGCTTCTCGACCAAGTCTTCAAGCTTCGAGGGATACTGCTTGGTGTGGAAGTGATAGAGGTCGACCTGGGTATCGAAGATACCTATCTGACCGCGAGCCGCGTTGATGTCGGCTCCCTTTTGTGTGTTGGTGAATGTCGAGACTGCCATCGCACCTAGCACCACGAGAATGGCGAGCACGAACAGCAGTTCGATCAGCGTAAAACCAGCTCGCGACTTACGAACTGAACGACGAGCGACGCGATGACTTCGCAACATGACTTTCTCCTACAAGCTTTTGAGCAATTGAGTTTGAGTTTCTAAACGAGCTTCTAAACGGTAGTGCTCATCAGCAACACGGGATACAGCAAAGCAATAATTATCACCAACACGACGCAAGACAAGATCACTAGCAACAGGGGCTCGATCATACGAACCGCGAGGTCGAGCTTACGCCAAGTGTCTTTTTCAAGCGTGTCGGCAATTTGTGTTAGTACGATTTCGAGGTTGTTCGACTGTTCGGCGACGGCGATCATCTCGGTGACATTGCGAGGGAAATGGCCGCTCGCGGCCAGCGGTTCGGCCAACGACTGACCGGCCGAAATGTTGTCGGCCGCTTCGCGCACCGCTTCGGCGAGAATGCGATTGCCGGTCGAATCGGCCGCGATGTCGAGCGACCGAACGATCGGGACACCTCCATTGAGCAGTGTGCCCAACACGCGGCAAAACCGCGACACGGCGAGGCTCAGATAAATCTTGCTGACAGCGGGAATCTTGAGCCGCCACTGGTCGAGCGTCCGCTTGGCTTCGGGTGTGCTGAAGCGATTACGCAAAAACAAATACAACCCGACAAATGCAACGAGCAGCACCAGCCCCCAGCGCTGCAGCCAATTGCTAAACGCGAGCAGCCCGATCGTCAATATCGGTAGTGTTCCCTTGTCGCGCAAGTCGTCGAACAACTCATCGAACGAAGGGACGATGAACACCATCAGCGCCGTCACAATACCGACGCACATCACCATCAATACCACTGGGTAAGCGAGTGCTCCGGTAACGCGCGCCTTGAGTTCGCCCTGCTGCTCGGCGAATTTGGCCACCCGCTCCAGTGCGTCTTCCATAAACCCACCCTCGCCACCGGCGCGAATAATGCTCAGCGACAACTCGTCAAAAGCTCGCGGGCTGTGGGCCATCGCTTCGGAGAGTGTCGCACCATCTTCGACGCGGGTTCGCACGTCGGCCAATACCACGCGGAGGTTATCGCTCGACGATTGCTCTTCCAAAACTTGCAGCGAACGCAGTAGCGGAACACCACTTCGCAACAGCGCGGCGAGCTGCGAATAGACTGGCGCGACCACAGTCGCTTTGACCTTGGGCGTTTGCCCAGCGGCCTGCATGGCGGCCGCCTTTTTGTCGGCGACCGCGACTTTCAGCGGGAAAAGTTGCTTGCCAGACAGTGTACTCACCACTTCGCGCTCACTCCCTGCGCTCAGTGTGCCGGTGACACGCTGGCCAGTGAGGTTACGGGCGATGTAAGTGAAGTCGGGCATGGCGGGGAGCGGGCAGTGGGAAGATTAGGAATTCAGCGTGTCGCCCTTTGTTACTCGAAGCACTTCGTCGACGGTCGTGACTCCGTCGACAACTTTTTCCCAGGCGTCTTGGCGAAGCGTGCGCATGCCATCTTTCAGGGCGGCCTTGCGAATGTCCCATGTGCTGGCCCGATCGTGGGCCGTTTGCCGAACGGCTTCGGTCGTCTCACACAGTTCGTAGATACCGCGCCGACCGGCGAAGCCAAGCTCGCGGCATTGCCGACAGCCACGCGGGCGATAGAGCGGCGTTCCCGCTGCTTTCCAATCTTCCCACGGAAAGTCATTCGGCATTTCGTCGCGTTTTGGCTCAAACGGTTCGCGGCAATCAGGACAAAGCCTTCGCACAAGTCGCTGGGCCATCACCGCTTCGATCGTGCTGGCGACCAGGAACGGCTCGATGCCCATATCGACGAGTCGTGTGTAAGCGCTGGGAGCGTCGTTGGTGTGGAGTGTGCTAAAGACCATGTGACCGGTCAGCGAGGCTTGAATCGCATTTTCGGCCGTCTCTTTGTCGCGAATTTCGCCAACCAGCACAACGTCGGGGTCGTGCCGCAGAATCGCTCGAAGCGAAGCGGCGAACGACAAGCCGATTTTTGGGTGGACCTGAATTTGGTTGATACCGTCAAGCTGGTACTCGACCGGGTCTTCGGTGGTGATGATTTTGGTATCTTCGCTCTTGATCTCAAGCAACGAACTGTAGAGCGTCGTCGTCTTTCCAGAACCTGTCGGTCCGGTGACGAGCACGATACCGTGGGGCAGGCGAATGAGTTCGCAGAAGCGTTTGTAGAGAGTCTCGTTCATGCCCAGCTTGCGTAGCGAGAACTCCATACTTCCCTTGTCGAGGATACGCATGACGATCCCTTCGCCATGGATCATCGGGATCACCGACACCCGCACGTCGACTTCCCGGCCCGCGACGCGCAACTTGATGCGACCATCTTGCGGCAGCCGCTTTTCGGCGATGTTGAGCCGGCTCATGATTTTGAGGCGACTGATAATCGCGGCTTGGAAGTGGTTGATCTCGGGCGGCACCGGCTGTTGGTGTAAGATACCGTCGATGCGATAGCGAATTTTGATGCCGCTCCCTTGTGACTCGATGTGTACGTCACTCGCCCGCGACTGCACCGCTTCAAGCAAAATTTCGTTGACAAGCTGAATGACCGACGCCTCTTGGGCACCCTCGGCCAATTCGGCCGCGTCGGCATCGATCTCTTCGAGCAGTTGAATCTGATCGCCTCGCGCAGCGAGCAAGCTCTCGACCGTTTCGCTCCCCATGCCGAGATGGCTTTTGATTCGCTCGGCAATTTGCCGCCGCTCGGCAAGCACCGGCTCGATCTGGAGGCCCGTGACGCTGGCCAGCTCATCGAGCGAAAACAAATCGAACGGATCACTCGTCGCGACGGTCAGCGTGCCATTATGACGAGCGACCGGAAACAAGTCATAACGGTGAATGAGCCGCTGCGGGAAACCGTTGAGCAAGCTGAGGTCGACGTCGGCTTTGTCGAGATCGACAAATTCAATTCCGACTTCGTCGCCGAGCGCTTGCAAAGCCAAGTCTTCACGAACCCAGCCGCGATCGACTGCTGCGAGATCGATTCGCGAGCGCACTGTCCCCCCAGCGCCGTTCAAGCCACTATTACACTCGACCAGTAACTGATCGAGTTGTTCGCGGCTCAGAAGTCCTTTTTTTAGCAGAATGCTACCTGGTTCCACTTTGGTAGGTCGCCTAGCGGGGGGGGGAGGGAGGGATAATAGCTGGAGGGAAGCGAGCACTGTTAGCTCGCAATCATTTCATTATGGCCGACAGGGCAGCAGTCGGCAAACTACGAGTTATGCCTGAGGCCATGTCGCTATGGCTTAAAGCGAACGGGCAAAACAGCTAGAGAAGCCGCTCGGCGGCTTCTCTGGCCCGTCAATCATCGATTTTCAGCCTAACGAAGCCGCGCTCAGGCGTCTGCATTAATATTCTGCATTAATACTAATTGCCACCACGGGCGGGACGACCACCCTGACCACCCGGCCCACGCTGACCGCCCTGACCACGACCACCATCAAACCCGCCACGACCTTGCTGCTCCATTTCAAAATTGTCGCCGATCATCGACTCGAGCTTCGAGCGTTGTGCGGGGG
>JBGSWC010000292.1:0-4619 GCA_041752635.1 Pirellulales bacterium
GCGCGGCCCATGAAGCCGCAACCGATCATGCCGATGCGTAGTGGTTTTGACATTTTTGTTTTTTATTGATTGATTGTGAAATGTAGCCACCGTCGCCAAGACGGTGGATTGAATAGGGAGAATGACGAAATCCGAATGACGAATGTCGGACGATCGAAATACTTTCGGTTTCGTCATTCGTGCTTCGTCATTCGGTCATTGAACTAGGACCATCCATGAGCGTCGCGGACTTTGATCATGACATCGAGAATGTTGTTCCAGGTTTGTGGCATTTCGAGTGTTGCGTTGGGGAACATGCAGCCGTCCCAGCAGATGTGTTCGATGCCACGATTGGGGGCGTCTTTGAGCCAGTAGCCAGCACAACGGACCATGTCGAGCTTCCCGTTGGGATCGTCGGCGGGGCAGTGTTTGCCGGTCTTGTCGTGGGCACCGGCACCGTGGACCTCGCCGTCGTTTTGAGCAACGTGGAAGTCGATGGTCCAAGGCCGGAGCTTGTCGACCATTTGTTCGTAGGCCGCATAGAACTCGTCGTCGCTGTAGCCTTCTTTCAGCAGCGCGTGTTCGGGAGCGTTGTAACCCATGAGGTAGAGATAGGTGTGAGCGAGGTCGGCCTGGAAGCCGACGACATCGGGCATGCCGACGGCTTCGAGCAGGTCGAGCATGTCGCGCCAGCTATGCATGCCGGCCCAACAAATTTCGCCTTCGGCGGCCAGTCGCTCGCCATGGTCGGCGGCGATTTTGGCTGCTTCGCGAAAGGTCTCGGCGATTCGCTTGGTGTTGGCCGCTGGGTCTTCGCGCCATTTGTCAACGCCGAACTCGGCCGAATCGATGCGGATGACGCCATACTTGCGAATACCGTGTTCGTTGAAAACCTTGGCGATGCGACAGGCGACTTTCACAGCATCGAGAAACTTGGCCCGCGCGGCAGCATCGCCCATCGCCGAGTCACCGACGGTGCCGGGCCAAATCGGGGCGACGAGCGAACCGATTGCGAAGTTGTAGCTCTCGACCTTGTCGGCAATCGCACGGAGGTCGTCGTCGCTAGCGGCTGGGTCGGTGTGCGGATGGAACAAGAAGTAGTCGATGCCATCGAACTTCTGGCCGTCGACCTCCGCAGCGGCTGTGAGCTTGAGCATCGAGTCGAGACTCAACGGCGGCTCTTGGCCCGGCTCAGTTCCCTTGCCGACAAGTCCGGGCCACATGGCGTTGTGGAGTTTTGGTTTTTTGTGGGTCATGGCTGTTTGACTCTTCTTGTGAGACGATAGTTTAATAGAAGGGATTTTGATGATACAGGGGATCGGGGGAATTATCCAGCGACTGCCCGAACGGCGTCTTCAGCAACTAGCAATGCATTGCCCGCCAACCATCCGACAAGGGTTGGTGTCATGCTCGCAAGATCCGCCGTGGAGGTGGTGATTACATCACAGTCGTACTCACGAAACACGAGTTCCCACCTTTTTCCGCGTCCCCGATGGATTGCGAGTACCGTGCGCGATTTTGACTTGCCGCCACAGAGTCCCGAAGGCCCCGTGAATGCGATGAAACCAGCATTGGCGACTGCCGACAGAAAAAGTTGGTCGACTGGTGGGTGCAGCGTCGAGTCGCCGATGTGCCAAGGTTGGCACGGGTTCGATAAATCGCTTGCGTTCATGCTTAGACTCGTCTGTCAAGACTCAAGAATCGTCGTCCTTCAATCGTTACAAGCTTAGCCGTCCAATCGCCCAAAAGCTGCGAAGCAAGTCGCCGACCGAAACGCTCAATGCTTGCATCTGACGCACGACCTAGTTCGTTAGTCAGATATCCCGAGACGTTCGTTACCGACTTCGGTTCGGCGTCCAGAATTAACTGTAACATCAACGTCGCCATCGGCCCGTCTAACCAATCGATCGTCAGTTCGCTGTCCGTGATGGTGTATTCAATTAGTCGATTCGCGAGTTTGACGCGTCGATATCTCGGGTCGGCCACATCGAACGAAAATCCCTCGGGCACCGCGTCGTTGGGTGCAATGCCGATTCCGACCACTTAGCTTGCCCCAATTTTACTATTTCGCATCACCCACATTCGGCACACTCGCAAAAGTATCCGGCCCAAAATATCGCAGCCCTTCGAGCGGTTCGTTGCCTGTGTTCTCGATTTCGATGCCCCGCGTCGCGGCTTCGTGGCTGATGAAGACTTCATCGTCAGTCTCCGCACCAAAGCGGATCATGGTGGCTGTTTGCAACGGAAGCTTGCCCATGCGGCCTTTGCCTTGCACCGTAATCCAGCCACTTGCACCGGGATCGCGTAGCGTGCACTTGGCACCCGGTTCGAGTGTGAGACGTTTGCTGGTGAAGAGCTGTTGGCCGTCGACGAGCCCATAGACGATCCAGTCGTCGTGCCAACCATCGCCACTGTCGGCGGTGATTGGTTCGAGGTAGTTGCTGGCCTTGAAGTTGGGGTCGACGTTCTTCTCCCAATCAAGCTGGCCGACAATGAAATCGATGTCCTGGTGCTTTTCCTCGGGCATGTCTTTTACCAGCAGCGACCAAGGGACATAGCGGCCTTCGACAATGTTCTGGTACATGCCGAAAACGTCGCTCCCCCATTGGGGCTCGTAGGTGCAGAGCGAACCGGGCGCGTGCAGCACGCCGGGCGGGATGAGCCAGCCACTCCCCCGCTTGAGGCGATAGGCCTTCGAGAGATCGAGGATGCCGTTTTCACCGTTATTCCAATTCTCGATGCACTTGCGTACCTGGTCTTTTGTGGTGCCCGGTTCGAGGCCCATGAACGTGTAGGGGAAATTATTGTCGCAATTATTGTATTGTGGTGCAAAGTAATAGCTCTCGGGTTTGCCCTCTTGGCCGACCAGCTTCGCGTCTGCGAAACTTTGGTGCATGTGATGGGGAATCGGCCCCATGTTGTCGAAAAACTTCGAGTAGACGGGCCACCGTTGATAGCTGCTGTACATCGACTCGCCGATGAGCCGATTGCCGGCTTCGGCTACAGCGTGTTTGAGTTGAAAATGCTGGCCCTCGAACAGCACGAAGCTCTGGCCTTCGTGCCAAACGCGGCCCTCGTTGGCGGCGTCGGTGGTGCTGGCGAAACAGCGTTCGTCGATTCCGCCCCGTTCGGCGCCGTAGGAGTAGTAATCGTTGGGATGGAGCCTGATTCGCTTGCCAGGATGCAAAAAGCTGCGTGGCACCCAGGTGGGCGAAAGTCTCAGCAAGCCTTCGCCGGCGTCGAGTGCTCGATCGAGCACTTTGCCCACGTTGCCGCCGTCAACAATGTTTTGCATCATGGTCGAAGATTCCAGTAGAGAAAAAAAGCTCACTCGGCCCGCAATGGGGCGAGTCTTGCCAAGTCGAATTAGTGTGCCGCAAGCATTCCGCAAACTGTCCCGCGCCGCAATAAGCAGGAGCAATGATGTCTGCTCGAACGTGGAGTTTATACGGTTCCGACACGCCGTTCCAGTCGCAAGGCGACAAAGTTTTCGGTGACGGGGTTTTTGGCGAAGGCGATTGTCAGGTGGCCGCACGCCGGCTCAGCGGCGGGCTATCGAGCGGTGTCGACGTGCTCGATGTCACCTGTGGCGGCACCAAATTGCAAATCGTGCCGACCCGTGGCATGGGCATCCGTCAAATGGTGGTCGACGGTGTGCGGATCGGCTGGCAGTCTCCGGTCGCTGGCCCGGTGCATCCAGCCTATGTGAATGTAGGGGAGCCTTCTGGTTTGGGTTGGCTCGATGGGTTCGACGAGTTGCTCGTCAGGTGTGGACTCGAGAGCAACGGCGCACCGGAGTTCTCCGAGGGCGGCCAGCTTCGCTACGGGCTACACGGTCGAATTGCCAATCGGCCAGCGAGTGAAGTAACTATCGAAATTAACGACCAAGAAGGGACGATCGAGATCACGGGGATCGTCAGCGAAACTCGCTATCTGATTAGCAACTTACAACTCACCAGCACCATCTCGCTCGACCGGTCGAAGTCGGGTTTCGCGGTCCGCGACCGAATCACCAACATGTTGGCGACACCGGCGACGGCGCAGTTGCTCTATCACATCAACCTTGGCCCGCCTTTGCTGGGCGAAGGGGCCGAACTCGTGGCCGCCCCGAAAACCGTTGTGCCGCGAACGCCGGCCGCCGCAAAGGGAATTGCGAAATGGAACACGATGCCAGGTCCTACTCCCGGGGCGACCGAACAGGTGTTTTTCACGGACATGTACGATGCCGACGGCATCGCGTCGGTCGTGCTCGCCAGCGCCTCGCGCGACCGAGCCGTGAAGCTGTCGTACGACAATCGTGGCCTGCCCTGTTTTTCGCTATGGAAGAACCCAATTGCCGAAAGCGATGGCTATGTCGCTGGCATCGAACCGGCCACCAACTAACCCAACCCCAAGAGTTTCGAACAGCAACAGGGTCGGGTGATCGATCTAGCCGGCGGCGGCTGGTGGGAATGCTCGCTCGAAGTTGAGTACTTGAGCAAGTCGGCCGACATCGCCGCCGCAGCAGACGCGATCGCGAAGTCGCAGTCAGCCGAGCCAATGATTCACGACACCCCACAACCCGGTTGGTGCGAAGGAGTATAACGGATTCGTCGCTCACCTCTTTCGAGCCGCGCACGTCAGTAAGCGGAGTGCGTTAG
>JBGSWC010000293.1:0-2935 GCA_041752635.1 Pirellulales bacterium
CCAAATCGGGTATTATTCCGTTTCCGGATTGCCTGCGGCACAATCCACACGCCAGACCGATCCCACCTGAAAGGCCCGGCCATAAAATTGGCCCTATCTAAAATTGGAGACCCTCATGGCCAAAAAGAAATCCGCTGCCACCGAATCTTCGGCACCAATGACATCCGCCAAGCCGGCCGCTTCCAAGCCAACACCTACGAAACCAACAGCTCAGAAAAAGAGCACCGCCTCCAAAGTTGCCACCAATGGCGATGCTTCGACTGGTTCTGACGAGTTAGGCCACGACCAGATCGGCTTTGTTGCCGGTGATGTGTGGCTCTATCTGACCGACAACGGCGAAACCTCGCTCGCAACGCTCAAGAAGGAAATCCACACCACGCCCGAATTGCTATGCGCCGCCGTCGGCTGGCTCGCCCGCGAAGACAAACTGGACTTCAACGTGAACGGCAAAACAGTAAAGGTTTCTCTGAAGTAATCGACTTCAAGATTTTAGTCCTTCATTAACTTCCGCAGCACCGTGTGTAAGATGCCGCCGTTACGGTAGTAGTCGAGCTCTACGGGAGTGTCGATGCGCACAGTCGCGGGGAATTCCTTGATTTTGCCGTCAGGCGATATCGCCTTCACTAGCAATGCTTGGCGTGGACGGAGATCGTCTCTGAGATCGGGAAAATCGAAAACCTCTTCACCAGTCAAACCTAGCGATTGCCAAGTTTGCCCTGGGGGGAGTTCCAGCGGCAGCACGCCCATCATCACAAGGTTGCTGCGATGAATGCGCTCGAAGCTCACGGCGAGCACCGCTCGAACGCCTAACAAAAATGCTCCCTTTGCGGCCCAGTCGCGCGAGCTGCCCGTGCCATATTCGCTGCCGGCGAGCACCACGAGGGGAATCTTCTCTTCGCGATATTTCATAGCCGCGTCGTAAATGCTCATCACTTCGCCATCAGGCAGATGCCGTGTGACACCACCCTCGGTACCCGGCGCCATTTGGTTGCGGATACGAATATTGGCGAACGTGCCGCGAGTCATCACCCGGTCGTTTCCGCGTCGTGCGCCGTAGCTGTTGAAGTCGTGCGGCTCGACGCCAGCCTCTTGCAGGAACTTTCCCGCGGGACTACTCGCGGCGATCGAACCCGCAGGCGAGATATGGTCGGTCGTCACGGAGTCGCCAAGCGCTGCCAAACAGCGGGCGCCTGCAATCGGCTTGATCGGCTCGACTTCCGGCTTGAGATCCACGAGAAACGGCGGTTCTTGAATGTAGGTGCTCGTGTCATCCCATTCGTAAAGCTCACCGCCCGTGACTTCAATCGCGTTCCACTTGGGATTCTTCTCCCAGACGTTGTCGTACTGGGCCTGGAACATTTCAGGGAGCACGCTGCTCTCCACGACACTCGCCACGTCGGCTTGTGTGGGCCAAATGTCGGAGAGCATAACAAGCTTGCCATCGTTGCCCATGCCGAGCGATTCGGTCTCAAAGTCGATGTCGACTGAACCGGCCAGCGCGTAGGCGACCACCAACGGTGGGCTCGCGAGATAATTGGCCTTCACGTGCGGGTTGATCCGCCCTTCAAAGTTGCGATTCCCAGAGAGCACACCGGCAACGACTAGATCGTGCTCGCTCACGGCAGCCGCAATTGGATCGGGAAGTGGCCCGCTGTTGCCGATGCAGGTCGTGCAGCCGTACCCGACGGTGTTGAAGCCCAGTTGATCGAGATATTTGTTTAGGCCCGCCTTTTCGAAGTAATCGGTCACCACCCTCGAACCGGGCGCGAGGCTGGTTTTCACATGCGGAGGCACGGTCAGGCCTTTTTCGGCGGCCTTCTTGGCGAGAAGTCCGGCCGCGATCATCACCGACGGGTTCGAAGTGTTCGTACAACTCGTTATCGCTGCGATCACCACGCTACCATGTTCGATGGAAAATGCCTTGCCATTAAATTGGACTTCGACACCCTCAAAGCCAGGATCAGCCAATGCGACCGCATCATCGACTTCCGCCGTGGCCGACTCATCAACAGGTTGACCACCCTCGCCTTCCCATCGACCTTGAGCGCGGCCCGTTACGTGTCGCTTACCGTAGACTTCATTAAGATCGCGTTGCCAACCGGTCTTCATGGCTCCCAACGCAACACGATCTTGTGGCCGCTTCGGTCCTGCAAGACTTGGCTCGACGGTTGAGAGGTCAAGCTCCACAGTCTTGGTGAACGTCGGGATAGGTGCGTTGTCGGTGCGGAAGAGACCTTGTTCTTTGGTGTAGCGTTCGACCAAATCGACTTCGATTTTCGTGCGACCTGTCCGTCGCAGGTAGTGAAGCGTCTCGGCATCAACCGGGAAAAAGCCCATCGTCGCGCCATATTCGGGGGCCATGTTCGCAATCGTGGCTCGGTCGGCCAGCGACATCGTCGACACGCCATCGCCAAAGAATTCGACAAACTTGCCGACGACTTTTTCTTTCCGCAACATTTCGGTAACCGTCAGCACCAGGTCGGTGGCCGTTGTGCCGGCAGGGAGTTTTCCTGTAAGTTTCATGCCGACGACTTCGGGCATGAGCATATAAATTGGCTGGCCGAGCATCACCCCTTCGGCTTCGATACCACCGACGCCCCATCCGACGACGCCGAGCCCATCGATCATGGTCGTATGACTATCCGTGCCCACAAGCGAATCCGGCACAGCGACTTTGCCTGCGTGATCGTCCAGCAGGAACACGCACTTGGCAAGGTATTCAAGATTCACTTGATGCACGATGCCCGTGCCCGGCGGGACGACGCGAAAGTTTTTGAATGCCACCTGCCCCCAGCGTAGAAATTCATAGCGCTCGCGATTGCGGGAGAATTCGAGTTCGATATTGAGATCGAGCGCTTGGCCCGATGCGAAATAGTCGACCTGTACCGAGTGGTCGATTACCAAGTCGACCGGCACGAGCGGATTGATCTTTTTC
>JBGSWC010000294.1:0-4964 GCA_041752635.1 Pirellulales bacterium
CGGCCGCCGTGGGTTTTCATGCAGAGCTCAATCGCGGCGTGCTTCTGGGCTTCGCTGCCAAACACTTTGGCGACAATACACTCCATCTCACCTCGATAGCCAGCATCGATCAGTCCCGCACACCACGCGACCAGCGAATCGCAGGCAACAATCAGACCAGCCAGTTCGCCCAAGCGACGTTCGACCATTTCGCGGCGGACGATTGGCTCGCTGTAAGTCACGCGGTACTTGGCCCAGGGAATCATGCTGGCCATCATGCCGCGCATCGTTCCGGCGGCATTCGCGCAGAGCGAAACCCGGCCCAGGTTCAATCCGTGGTAAGCGATTGTGAGCCCATCGCCGCGCGGCGTAGTGAGCAAGTTCTCGGCCGGCACGCGGAAGTTGTCGAATACCATGCCGCGATTGTGAGTGTGTTTGAGTGCCCACAAGCCGTAGTCTTTGAAGCGAAACGTGTCGGACTCTTCGAGCGGCAGTTCGACAACGAGCACCGCCGGTTTGTCGTCGACCAAACAAACTAACCCGACCGTGCGTCCCGGGCCGGTGTTGGTGATAAACAGTTTCTCGCCCGTCACCAAGAAGTGGTCGCCCTCGCGAACCGCGCGAGTACGCAATGCCGTGAGGTCGCTCCCTGCGCAAGGCTCGGTCAGCGCAAACGCGCTGAGTCGTTCGCCACTAGCGAGCCCCGGCAAGAACTGTTTTTTCTGTTCGGCTGTGCCAAAGGTGCTGACCGGGTCGACCGCGCCGATGCAGCCATGCACGCTGGCGAGACCGGCGACGGTTGGGTCGACCGTTGCCATGCGAGTGAGGAATCGTGCAAAACTGGCGAAGGGGGTTCCGTTGCCACCGTATTCGCGATCGACCAATAGTCCCCAGTAACCAACTTCACCGAGTTCGCCCAGCAGCGTATCGGTTAGCTTTCCGCGCTCATCGTGTAAGGTGCCTTCGAGCTTGTGCCGCTTGACGACATCGATCGATGCATCCATCACCCGTTGCACATCGGGAGGTGTGACGGGCGTATCGAAGTGAAATAGCTCGACGGGAAACTTCCGCTCCCAAATACCGCGATGGACCGGGCTGTTGACCGTTTGATACTGGGGCGCAAAGAGAGCCTCAACCTGATCGTCGGCCATATCGATGGCCCCGGTCCGACGTGCTTCGTCGTCGCTCTTGCCACCCAGCTTGAGCGCCGTCTCGGCGAACGAAGTTTCGCGCTGAACTGGTGAGCCGCCGGTGTTCTCGCTGCGGTCGCGGTCGTCGGGAGCCGTGGTCTTGGTCGTCGCCATCGTGCGCCTCGCTATTCGTTGAAGAGTCTGTTCACGCTCTATTATACGCTGCGACGGGGCGATCGATTAGCCGAGTTAACCGCCGGTTCTTGGAAGAATCAAAAGGAAACACGCCATTTCCGACTGTGCGGAAATGACGTGTTCACAGCTCTTTTTGGGTCAAACAAGCCAGGGTCGATTACATCAACTCATAACCGTTTTGATAATCGGGCTTGACGATCTTCATCAGCGAAGGATCGTTCAACGGTGTCATGGTCTTGGCGTCCCACTCGACCTTGCCACCTTTCCAAACGGCCAGATTGCCCAGCAGGATCGTTTCGGTTAGCGGTCCCGAGTAGTTCGGGAAGTTTGACATGGCGGGCTTGCTCGAATCCTTGATGGCGTCGAACCACTCGCGGTTGTGGCCGCGGCTCTTGGGGTAGTCGACATCCATTTCGTCGGCACCTTGGATGACGATACCCTGCTGGGCATAGTCGCCCGCCGCGTACATCTTCGCTTTGTCGCCGACAATCACGCAACCGCTGCCCGTCGGCACGGCGTTGTTTTCAACCGTTTCGGGGAAGTCGGCAAACAGCGACGGGTCGGGCTTCTGGCCGCCATCGTACCAGAACATGGTGAAAGCAGCGCGGCCGTCGAGTTCGGGGAACTCGAACTTAATGCGGCTCCACACGGGATAGCTGTCGCCGTTGTGGCCAGCCGTTTCGGCCTCGACCGAAACCGGGTCGCGCATGTTAAGCGCCATGAACGGCAGGTTAGCCGTGTGGCAAGCCATGTCGCCCAAGGCACCGGTGCCAAAGTCCCACCAACCACGCCACTTGAAGGGGTGATAGCCTTCGCCATAGTCACGCAACGGCGCGGGGCCAATCCACTGCACCCAATCGACGTTGCTCGGCGCGGGCTTCGCCGGCGGGCGGGCTTCGCCCTGTGGCCAGACCGGGCGGTTCGTCCACAAGTGGACTTCGTTCACGGTCCCCAAGTTGCCCGCCTTGATTTGATGGGCCGCTTTACGCATCGGATTAAAAGCGGTGAACTGATTGCCCATTTGCGTCGCCACGCCCATTTCCTTCGCGATCTCTCCCATCCGGCGAGCTTCGTAAATCGTTCGCGTCAACGGCTTTTGACAATAGACGGCCTTGCCCGCCTTCATCGCTGCGACCGAAATCACCGCGTGCGTGTGATCGGGAGTCGACACAGTCACGGCGTCGATCTTGTCACCCATTTTGTCGAACAGCTCGCGGTAGTCGACAAACGTATTGTCGACCTTCATTTGCTGGGCGAGACCACCCAGGTAGTTGGAGTCGATGTCGCAGAGGGCGACGATTTCGCCATATCGACTAGCGTCGGTGCAATCGCTCTTCCCCTTGCCGCCGATCCCGATGCAGGCGACCTGAACCTTTTCGTTGGGCGAGGTGCTCTCAGTCGCCTGCACGCCAGCGGTGGCAAAATAGCCCGACGCCGCAACACCAGCGACGGCGCTCGTCTTGATGAACTCACGACGGTTGGAATTATTCGTAAACGAACCTTTGTCAGACATGGCCCGATGGCTCCCGGGGAAATAATGTGAAATGTCGGCAATGTCGTTGACCGACAGCGAATTGGTTTTGCTTTGCCGGGCGGGCAGGTACGTAGGCAAAGCCACAGATGCCGCCACAGCGACGCTCTAAGTCTAGCCGATGGCCGGGGGAAATACAAAGCGATTTTTGCCCAATTGACTAGCTTTTAGTAGCTGTAGTGCCGGGCGACTGCATCGCGAATGGTTCGCCACACGACGCGACGCCCGTGTTTCAATAGGCTCTCATTACCCCCAGAAAGCCGCAATCCACACGAAGAATATCAGGTACAATGGCTGCGGAACTCTGAAAGATTGATCGTACGACCACAAGCAACACAGCATGGATTCAAGGAAATAAACATGGCTCGCGGAGTGTTCATGCGTTGTTGGTTAAATGTCCTCGCGATTCTGCTGACCGTCATTTGCAACAAGGCGACGGCCGCCACCGATGCCGATGTGATTGTTTATGGCTCGACGCCGGGCGGGTTCTGTGCGGCCATCGCGGCGGCTCGCGAGGGGGCCTCGGTCATGCTGATCGAGCCAACCGATCACGTTGGTGCCATGTCGACCGGGGGGCTGAGCCACTGCGACTCGAACCAAATGGTCCGCGGCTCGGTAATGGGGCTGTTCGACGAGTGGCACGCGCGAGTCGTCAAGGATTACACCGATCGCGGGCTGAAAATGCCGTACAACCCGGCGGTGAAAGACCAATCGCGGTGGACTTTCGAGCCCCACGTCGCGATGCGAGTGACGATGCAGATGCTCGACGAGGCCGGGGTCACTGTGTTGACCGAGCACTATCTCGAATCGGTGACGAAAGCGGGACCGCGTATTGCGACGCTGGTCACGAAGCGAGGCACGTTTTCGGGCAAGGTCTTTGTCGATGGCACCTACGAGGGAGACCTGATGGCGGCCGCCGGGGTCGATTGGACCATCGGCCGCGAGAGCCGTGCCGATTACGGCGAGTCGCTTGCCGGCCAACAGTATCCAAAACCAAAAATGAATATCGATGGGTTTGACGACAACGGCAAACTGTTGCCCTTGGTCACGACCGCCGGTCGTGGGCCAGAAGCAGCGGGCGACACCAACATCATGACTTACAGCTTCCGCCTGTGTCTGACCGAAGACCCCAAGAACCGCGTCCCGCTGCCCGAGCCCGACAATTACGACCCGGCTCGTTTCGAAATTGTCCGCCGATTCCTGAAAGCCGGCGGCAACAGCAATCAAATCGGCTTCGACCTCTACGAATTGCCGGGGGGCAAACTCGACGGCAACAACTCGATCGGTCGTCAATTTTCGATTGGACTCGTCGGCGGTGGCACCAACTGGCACACGGCCGATGAACAGGGACGCCAAGCGATTTGGGAGGCGCACAAGCAGTACACGCTCGAGTTCTATCACTTCCTGACTACCGATCCAACCGTTCCTGAAGCGCTGCGCAAAAGATATTCCCGGCTCGGCTTGTGTAAGGATGAGTTCGCCAGCTACGACCATTTTTCGCCGGCCCTCTATGTCCGCGAGTCGCGGCGGATGAAGGGCTCGTACGTGATTCGCCAGCAGGACATTCTCGACGATCCCACAAAAGACGACCCCATCGCGATTTCTTCGTTTCCCATTGACTCGCATGACTGCCAGCGGATCGCCATCGAGGGTGGCGGCGTCATCAATGAGGGGACGATCTTCCCGGTCCGCAAAAAGAACCCGCCACAAGGTTACGCCTACCACGTTCCTTACCGCTCGATTCTTCCCAAGCCCGAGCAAGCGACCAATCTTCTGGTGCCCGTTGCGCTCTCATGCACTCACGTTGGCATCTCGTCGCTGCGGATCGAGGGGAGTTGGATGATAATTGGCCAAGGCGCAGGCGTCGCCGCGGCGTTGTCGGCCCAGCAGGATGTGGCCGTGCAAGAGTTAAGCTACGCGAACCTTCGTGAGCGACTACTAGCGCAAGGACAGGTCTTGGAACTGCCATGACGATAGCGTCGAATTGAATTAGTTTCTTACGACTGAAATTCTGTGTTTCTCTGGCAGAAAAGTGATCTCAGGTTGCGGCTTGTTGACCGAATGTGGGAACGAGGAGGGTTTCGCGCAGTTTGACGGCGGCGATGATTGCCGCTTGACCGAGTTTGGTC
>JBGSWC010000295.1:0-4335 GCA_041752635.1 Pirellulales bacterium
GCCACGAAGTAGCCGAAGTGGCAACACTTCGGGGCGTCATTCGTTGGCATCCGAATTCTTGCGAATCCGGCTACGAAGCCAGTCACCCTGGGTGACGCAACGCCTTCGGCGTAAAGCGCGAGTTCCGAGTGACTCAATCGTACAACACTTCCACCCACAATCGTGACGGACGGGTGGCACTGACAGACCTATTTGTGCCCCCCTTCACTGGCAGAGCCAGCAGCACACCAAATGTCAGTGCCGGCCGTCGGGCTGTATCGCCTCACCCAATGGACGTAGGCCTGTTCTGTCCGGTAAGAGTAGTGCTTGGCGCGAAGCGTGAAGCGGATCCGGTCGAGCCGCCGCGGCGGCTCGGGGGGCATTTCGTTTGTTGTCGCAGTTTGCGGCAAATGATAAGCTGAGTCGACGACGGTCTCTCCGGGTGCAGAACCAAGGCCGACTATACGTTTGTATACTCATCCACTGGCGACCTGTCAACCTGCTTACTGAAGCTTTCCTTCAATATGCAGGGCTTACTGAAGAAGTTTCTGTCTAATAACAAGTTATCCCGCTCGTGAATCGTTAACGTGCGTCAAGGAACAACTACAGATGGCCAACCTGCATGTATACGCACAGGGAGTCCTCGTGTTTCGAATGATAGAACCAGTTGAGTCTGACGACTCACTGGTAGGCCGGTACGAAATCATCAATGCTGGCCGCTTCAATCAAAAGATCGGGTTTATCACAGAAGGCAGGTCAGTTGCGGTTCTAGCCGGAGGTCGACCCGGTACAATGCGGAAATTGCCCCAAAACGGCGACATACAGATCGACCTTCGTGATAAGAAATGACTGCTTTGGAAAACTCGTTAATGTGTTCCGTTGCGAAGACGGGAATCCGCGGGATAACAATGGCATACACCGGAGTCGGGCTTGCGGCCGTTTTCAAATGGAACACTAACAATCCCGACCCGGTGATGCCGGCCGTTAGGCACCAGACACGAAACTTTAGCCTACTCACTCGGGAAACAACGCGATGGCCAGCTCGATCCGCACATGCCTTTGGTTCCGGGACGGTCGGGGACGTGAAGCCGCTGAGTTCTACTGCTCTCTGATCCCGGGAAGTCGCGTCGAGCGGGCCTTCCACAGCGACGCCGGGCACGGCGGGTTCTCCGTCATCGACTTTTCCCTTGGCGGCGTGCCGTACCAGATTCTCGACGCCGGGCCGCATTTCACACTGTCTGAGGCCGTCTCGATTTCGGTCGAGACCGTCGATCAAGCCGAGACCGATCGACTTTGGGCTGCCTTGACGGCTGATGGCGGCGTAGAGAGCCAATGCGGCTGGCTGAAGGACCGTTACGGCGTGTCTTGGCAGATCTTCCCGAAGCGGCTGACGGAATTAACGCTGAGTGCCGACAAGGCGGAGTCAACGAAAGCGATCGGAGCGATGATGAAACAGATGAAAATCGACATCGCCGAGATTGAGGCAGCAGTTCGCGCTTGAGTTGCAGAAATGCCTAACCACCGGCTGAGACGATCTCGACGCTAAATCCGAACAGACCATTCGCAGGGGATTGCCAAAGACTTCTGTCAGTCGTTACTTGCCGAACCCCCCCACATGATACCCATGACAAGTCGTACAACGACTCGTCGCGCCGTGCGGCTGGTGACAACTGGTGCAGGCCGATTTGTTGAGGGTGACGAAGTCGCTGGCGAAGTTGTGGGGGTCGAACTGCAATGGGTCGGTCACCGCCAGCGACTCGCTGCGCGGTGTGTGGCAGTGCGAGCAGTCGCGGAGTTCGGGCTGCAAGGTATGCGGCGCGTGGCTGAAACGAGTGAAGCCGCGGTTGTGGTTGTCGGATGATTTGTAATGCCAGTTGAGGGCCAGTTCGCCATTTCCGCTGCGTTCAATCGAATGGCAAGTAAGACAGGTGCCGACCGACTTGGGGCCGCCGAGTGAACTCAAAGCGTTATCGCGGAGCGCCGCATCAGGCAAGCTGACCGCGAGCTCGAGCCACGCCTTGAGCAGCGGGTCGGCGTGGCTGTTGGGCCGGTAGGTCAGGCGAAACAACTCGTCGTCGCGCTGCCAACGGGGGTCGCTTGCCGTGGCGATGGGCGAGTTGCCAAACCACGTGGCGGCGACTTCTTTCGACTCGGGCGGAAAGAGAGTGGCGATCGCGAGCAGACGATCGGCGTCGGTTACACCAAGTTCATCGAACCTGTTGGCGACTCCAGCATGATAGAAGCCACCAGCGAATTCGTCGGCGAGTTGGCGAATGGCGTCCGCAATCGTCGCTACGGCAGCCATGTCGTCGGCGTCGTCAGGATCGGCGTCGAACAAGTCGACGCTGCTGCCGAAGCGGGCCATGGCGTCGCGAACCTCTGGCTCAACGGCGAGCAACAGAATCATGGCGGGCGAGAGCCGTCCGTCGAAGTCGCCCGTTGCGCGTGCGGGCCAATCGACCGTGAGCCCGGCGTCGGCCAGCGCCTCGGTATCGAGCATCGGCAATCGAATGAGATCGAAACCAGCGCGACCGGCGAGTTCGATTCCCTCGGCGTGGCAGCTTGCGCAGGCTTGGTCGAAGCCGAGCGTCGTTTGGTGGCGTCCGGTAGCGTCGGATTGGTGGCAACTCGCACACTTGAATTCAGTTTTTTGCGTGGCAAAATGCTTCGCCGCATGCCCGGCGTGATCGAACGAGATGCGAGTGCGGCGCTCGTAGGGCCACCGGCCAAAATCGGGGTGGTCACCGGCGAAGTGATCGTACCGCTCGGTGTGACAAGCCTGGCAACGAGCATCGCCGATGAAGGCGAGATCGAAGTCGGCGCCGTGGTGCTCTTGATGGCACGTGCTGCAGGCAATCTCGCTCGACGCATCCGAAAACAGCGGTGAACGGTTCGCTTCGGCACGGAACCAAATCAGCATCGCCGGATTCATTGTGTGTGCGAGCATCGCGAACTCTGGCAAGATCGACTGATCGTGACACTTCATGCAGAGCGATGACTGAGCGGGTCCGATTTGGTGGCCGAGCGCGGCGGCAGCGAGCCACTCGCTCGACGATCGTTCGCCGGCGGCGTGGCACGCGGCACAGCGATTGTTCCACTGCTCGCCACGCAGCACCTGGGCGTGATGGCTGGTGAGATCGCCCGGCACGATGGCAGCCTGTCGCCAGTCGCTGCCGGCGAGCATCAGCGCGATACCCACGATGCCAAGCACCGCCACGCGCATCCACCGTCCGCGTGTGGTTCGCAAACTGGGGCGTGGTGTGCAGCTATGCAGACAGCCACACTGTCCATTGGCCGTCGGCCCGTTGTCGCAAGGCCCGCCGCGCGTGGCTGCGCGGTTGCAAACGAGTTCGCCATCGACACCAGCGACCGGGTTGCACTCGGCCAAATTAGCGCAGCCACCACCGGCGAGTGGTGCGAAGGGACAGGGGCACTCTTTGCCACACACCCAGGGTTGGCTCGGCCGGTTATAGTGTTCGGGGCGCGGTTGGCTGGAATGGTCTCTCACAGCGCGGCCCCCCTGAACGCGAGCACAACAATCGCGTGGCAGACGCCCAGTACGATTAGCCCACACGTCAGCGAAACGTGCGCAAACAACCACCACTTGAGCAGACCCTGGCGGGCATGGTGGAAGTCGAGGTCGTCTTTGTGGCGGATATGGCGAAAGAGTTGCTCGCTGGCGAGACGCTCGTTGTGTGAGAGAAACCGATCGGTTTCGCTTAGCTCGCGCATCAGTTGTCGTCGCAGCCGGCTGCTGGGGACCACCAGGTAAGCCAGCGATCGACGGCGGGCCAAGTAGTCGTAGAGTTTGGCGACGAAGAAATCGGCCAGTGTCGCCTGACCCGATTCGGCGACCGCCTTGAGCACAATGCCACGCGCCGACTCGGCATTGGTGCGGCGTAGCGCGGGGATGCGTTCGTAGGTGAATTCGCTGCCGGTGCGAGCGAGCTGACTTGGTATCGTGCGTGTGAGGTAGAGCCCCCATACACCACTGGCAAACGTCAGCGCAAATAGAGCCGCCAGCGATGCTTCGAGCCAACCATCGGGCACGCGGAGGCCGATGTGCCACAGAAAAACCGCGCCGCTGGTCACCGCCAAATAGCAATGAAGCTGGAGCCAAGCCGATGAACTTCCGAGCGGAAGCGTGGGCAGTTTCTTGCGAAGATTATAGAGGGCGAGCACTAGCACCATCGCCCCCAACAGCCAGCCCGAAGTAATGGCCGAGCGTCCCAAGCGCAGCTCATCGGCGCGTAATAGCCACAGCAGCACAAGCAACGCGAGTGCTGTGATGGCCGTATTGCGGATTCGTCGTTTGGTGAAAAAGTTCATTGTTCGGTAACGTAGCCACCGTCGCCA
>JBGSWC010000296.1:0-22033 GCA_041752635.1 Pirellulales bacterium
GTCCATCGGCCCGCGTCCATTGGCGTTGGCTGGAATCGGTTGCATCGCGAACTGGCGCTGTTCCAACCCAACGACAACTCTGGCATGCCTCTACGCGGTGGTGATAGTCAACGTTGATCAGTGTTCCTACAACCTTCTCCGAGTTCTCTGCGGCCTCTGCGGTTAATCAAATCCCGAAGTTATTTTTGAGTCATTCCTGAGCGTTTTTTTCTCGGCGCTGCTTTGCGCCTCCGCGTCTCTGCGTCGAAATCCTTTAACGTCGACGTTTCCAATCGGTAAATATCCACTTGCCGTGGTCGACTTGCTTGGCGATTTCCCACTCGTTTTCGTCGAAGGCGGGAAAGTAAGTTTCTCCCTCGAAATCGCCTTTGATCGTCGACAAAAACATGCGATCGGCATGGGGAATTGACTGCTCATAAACCGACGCCCCGCCACACGAAAAGACAGTCTTGCCGAAGCCACGGGCGACTTCGAGTCCTTCGTCAAAGTTGTCACAAACAATCGCTCCGTCGATTTCTGTGGTGCTGCGGCTCAGCACCACCACTTGAGCGGCCTTCATTTCGCCACTAAAGATTTCGTGTGACCGACGACCGTAGAGCACCGTTTGGCCGTCAATCGAGTCGAGAAAGTGTTGGTACTCGTCGGGAATCTCCCACGGCAAGCCATCGCCGGTGCCAATGACGCGGTTTTCGGACATTGCTGAGATGATGAAGAGTTGCGGCATTGTTAAAATTGACTCTGAGTCTACACCGAACCATTGTGTTCGATTGTGTCGTTTCTGCGCATCAACTGCCGTTCAATTCCGTGAATCGAGTTTGCGGTATTGAAGATGACAGCTATGCCTTCGATCATGACTCGCGCGTATAGTAAAAACATCACGATAGCAATTCCCTTTACGATAAATTGCATAAATTGTCGAACTGCGTCGCCAATTGTGTCTTCCTCGACGGCTATTTGTCCATTTCGAATCTCAAATTTAGGGGGCGAAGAAAAAAAGCCAAATGGATTGAACAGCGATTCTCCCGAAAGCAAAGAGATAAACGAGTCGATCAAAAGCAATAGAGCCAACAGTATTACAAAGGCCCAAGTAATTCTTAGAATCGTGAGCGTGTAGTATTTTTTCAAACGAAAGTCGAAAACACCAGCCACATTATTCTGTTGCGATTGCAGGCCGTCGTTGATCGCTACACTTTGAATCGCCTTGATTTGTATCGGCGGCGGCGGTGCAGCGGTCGCCCCAAAATCAGGGGCTACAAAATCTTGTTCGGATATAGGAATTTGAATGGGCTTCTTGCAGCCCGGGCAATTGGCCGTCTTGCCAGCGAACTTATCGGGCGCGTTGATCGTCTTCGAGCAATGGGGGCAGGTGACTTGAATGGGCATGAGTGGAATGCGGAATGATGATTGCGGAATGCGGAATGGCGACCTCAGGGAACCGCCACATTACAAGAATAATCGAACGCGGCTGGTTATGCAAAAACGGCTACGCGTTTGCTACTACTCGCGCTCCGCAAGCGCTTCCCAGCGGGCATAAGCCTCGCGCAAGTCCGCGTCGATCTTGGTGACTTCGGCCGAGCGTTGGGCGATTACGCCGGCCGGTTTGCTATAGAACGACGGGTCGGCCATCAGCGTGTGCAGCTCCTCGGCCTGGGCTTCGAGCTTTTCGATTAACGCGGGCATTTTTTCGAGTTCCCGCTTTTCGTTGTAGCTCAGCTTCGCCGGACGCGCCGCCTGATGCGATTCGACCTTCGTCGAGCTTTCCCTCTTCGCACTGTTGCCACCCCCGGCTTGCCGCTTAGCCGCGAGCGCCCGCCAATCGTCGTAGCCGCCCACGTACTCGCGGAGCCCTTCGGGCTCGAAGACGAGCAGGCTCGAAGTTAGGTTGTTAAGAAACTCGCGGTCGTGGCTCACCACTATCACGGTGCCGCCGAAGGCGACGAGCTGCGATTCGAGCAGCTCCAGCGTCTCGGTATCGAGATCGTTCGTCGGTTCGTCGAGCACCAACAGGTTCGCCGGCTTGGCGAACAACTTCGCCAGCAGCACACGATTGCGTTCGCCACCAGAGAGAAATTTTACCAGTGTCCGCGCCCGATCGGGGCTGAACAGAAAATCTTGTAGGTAGCCCAGCACATGCCGCCCGCGGCCGCCGACTTCGACCGTGCTGTTCCCTTCGCCCACGTTCTGTTCGACGGTCGCTTCCGGATCGAGTCTGTCGCGGAGCTGGTCGAAATAGGCAATCTCAAGATTGGTGCCCAGGCGGACGCTCCCCGTTTGCGGTTTCAACTGACCAAGCAAGAGTTTGAGCAGTGTTGTCTTGCCGGCACCGTTGGGTCCGACGATGCCGATCTTGTCGCCTCGCATGATAGTAGTCGAGAAGTCTTCACAGATTTTTCGCCCCGGGTAGGCGAACGAAATCTCTTTGGCCTCGATCACGAGTTGTCCGCTGCGATTCGCCGATTGAATGTCGAGCTTAGCAGTGCCTTGTCGGTCACGTCGCTCGGTACGTTCGGTACGCAACGCCTTGAGGGCGCGAACGCGACCTTCGTTGCGGGTGCGGCGGGCCTTGATGCCCTGCCTGATCCACGCTTCCTCTTCGGCGAGTCGCTTATCGAACAGGGCGTTTTGTTTCTCTTCCGCGGCAAGAGCGGCCTCTTTGCGGGTGAGAAACGTGTCGTAGTCACATTCCCAATCGAACAGGTGCCCGCGGTCGACTTCAAGTATTCGCGTTGCCAGTCGCCGCAAGAACGCGCGGTCGTGAGTGACGAATAGCAACGTGCCGGGCCACCGAAGCAGATAGTCCTCAAGCCACGCAATCGAATCGATGTCGAGGTGGTTGGTTGGTTCGTCTAAGAGCAACATGTCGGGCTGCGCGATCAATGCCCGGGCGAGCAGCACCCGCCGTTTGGTGCCGCTGCTCAGCGAGGCGACGTCGGCATTTGGGTCGAGCTGCATATCGCCCAGCAGCGGATCAAGCCGGCGCTCAATTTCCCAATCTTCGACGGCATGATCATTGTCGGCCCTCACCATCTCGATTCCCGCGACGACGCAGTCGCGAACCAGGCCTTGGAGACTTGCGGGCACATCTTGTGGCAGGTAAGCGACTTTCGCGCCGTTGGCGAGGCGAAGCTGCCCATGATCGGGCGTTTGCTGGCCAGCAATGATCCGCATAAACGTGGTCTTGCCACAACCATTCCGGCCCACCAGCGAGATGCGCTCGCGCGAGTCGATACTACAACTCACTCCATCGAGCAGCGGCGGCCCGCGAAAGGCCATCGTGAGGTTATCGACATGGAGCAGCGGCATGGGCGAGCGGGATCGTTATGGGAGGTTGTCAATTTATCCTAACCCGAAGCGCAAGCGAGGGACTGAGCGTCGACACTCGGGTATCTCGCTTAAGCGTCGAGATGTGATTCGCTCAGCATATCGAGTCGCGAGACAACTTTTGAGGGGAGGCAGGAATCGTGCCTCAACCCCGAGGGGGTGCGACGATGTCAGTCTGGGGTGGAGCAGTTAGGCCGCGCAACCCCGGTTCATCAACTGCGATCGCCAATTTACGTTATTGCAGTGGCAAAAAATCGTTGTCGAAATTACCCACACGGTGTGATAGAACGTAAGTAAGAAAAAACCGAAGCCCGATTCGCAAGAATTGGGGGGCCTTAGAGTCATGCTCGGTGGTGTCACCGCATCGGCGAAGTGATGGGGCCGAGAGGGTTTTGACCGTAATGAACAAACTGGTCGTTCAAAACCCAACTCGAAGAGTCGCCCAACAAATCGAAATAGCCTGCAAAACAAGATGATTATCCGCTTTGAAGGCAACAATCGGGTGGGGGTTTTGAACGCCTCGATCGTTTTCAGCGAAACGCGTTCAAAACGATCAAAACCGGCGGAAGGACTGAAAATAGAGGGACCTTTCGTTACGAGGCGAGGGTGAGACTCCCGGATATTTCTGATCAAAACCACACTATGTAGTGCTAGCAACCCCAGTTAACCCCAAAATGTTTGTACTGACTTGCAGAACGGAATTCTGTCTGTATCTTTTTGCCATTGACTTGCATCTCACGCCATCGCCAGTGACACGGTGAGCATCATGGGAGTAGAGCGTATCGAGCGATAAGGAAGTCGGTAACGAAACGCCTCGCCAATCATCGCCATGGATATTCCATCGCGGCTGTTGGTCGGCACGAACGGGACGCGGTGGTTCAAGATTAACCGCGCGGCCAACACCGTCGCAGTGTCGTCGAATGATCGACGACCCGGTATTGGTGTGTTTGTTTTGCTCCGTGTTTCTGAAGTCGCAAGGCAAAACTCTCCATGACTTTCGACCGGTGAACCTCTCGCCGGCGCAATTACAGGGAGCGTGATTGATGTCGAAGCCAGTTATCGGAATGAATGCAGATTTCCGCCACGGAACGGGCGATAAGCCCGGCTTTTCGTTCGTTGCCGCCGATTATTACGATGCCATCATCGAAGCCGGTGGCCTGCCCGTCATGTTGCCACCTGTCGATGAGATGGAAGACATCCATCAGATGCTCGACCTCGTCGATGGTGTGCTGCTCGTCGGTGGTGGTGATCTCGATCCTCGCCGCGATGGGTGGATGCTCCACCACTCGGTCCGTCCGCTCGATGTCCGCCGTGAGTCGTTTGACCGCGCGCTCGCCCACGTTGTGGCCGAACGTCGCATTCCTGTGTTCGGCATCGGTGTCGGCATGCAACTGCTGAACATCACGATGGGGGGCAATTTGTTCCTTGATATTGCCGAAGATGTGCCCACGGCGTTACCACATCGCGACGCGATCGATAGCGCCCATCGCCACACGCTTGTGCTCGAACCCGGTTCGCTGATGGATCGCGTTTATGGCGATGGCGAGCTGCGCGTGAACTCGATGCATCACATGGCGATTGACGAAGTTGCCAACGGTTTCTGCGTCACGGCACGCTGCCCCGACGGCATCATCGAAGCGATCGAATCGGTCATGCCCGACTGGTTTGTCGTCGGCACCCAGTTCCACCCCGAAGCCAAAAGCGCGTCGGCCCTCGACATGCGCATCTTCGAAGAATTCGTGATCGGAGTCAAAGAAAGCCGCGAAGCGGTACGCATCGCGGCTTAGTCAAGATAGCCTCCAGAGAGTGCCGCCCGTGGTCTCGAAAGCCTCGGGCGGCGCTCTCGAATAAATTTGCGGCCGCGTGCGTGAATCTCCCGATGCGAACACGGATCGTTCGCATGGGGGGATGTTTTCTCGCGCGAGTCGAGGATACCAGGGTCTGGGGTCCAGCGGAAAGAAGTCGCGTTGCGAGTAGCTAGGTTGTCAGCAACTCACAATACGCTTTCATCCACCAACCATTCGCCGGCCAAGCGGGTGCAGTGACAAGGTTGCCGTCGACGCAAACGCTGTCGAGTCCCGCGCTCGGTTCGTCCCAAATGCCGCCGGCGGCGATGACGTCGGGCTTCACGGCTGGGTAGGCCTGGCAGCGTTTGCCGCGGAGCAAGTCGGCGGCCGCGAGAATGCTCAACGCATGACATGTGGCGGCGATTGGTTTGTTGGCGTGAGCAAAGTGCTTGGCGATGTCGAGTACTCGCTGGTCGCAGCGTTGGTATTCGGGACTCCGACCGCCCGGCAGTACCAGTCCGTCGAATTGAGCAAAGTCGATCTCGGCGAAGGTGCCGTTGAGCGTGAAGTTGTGTCCTCGTTTTTCGCTGTATGTCTGCTGGCCTTCGAAGTCGTGAATGGCGGTCGCGACACTATCGCCCGCCTGCTTGTCGGGACAAACGGCCGTCGGCTCGTGCCCCATCGCCTGCAGAATCTGAAATGGCACCATTACTTCGTAGTCTTCGACGAAGTCGCCGACGATGAAGAGGATTTTTTTGGACATGGGTCTTGGGGGAGAAAGGGGTAGGGGGCCAGGAAATGGGTGGAAGAACTACGCCTCGGCTTGCAGGTAGTCGGGCAGTCGCTGGACATTGCCTTCGCGATCGATGCAGGCGATCGTGCTTTCGCCTTCGGCAATCATCGTCTGGTCGATGAACACCGAATAGCGATGATCGATGCGGGCTGCGCGAGCCTTGGTCGTTTCGATGAGGATACGCAGCGTATCGCCAAATCGCGCCGGTCGCATGTAGCGACAATGGATTTTGCTTACTACGAGAACGTAGCCGTCCCGCTCTAGCTCGGCATAGCTGTGACCGAGTGATTCGAGTTGCTTGACGCGTGCCAACTCGAAGTACTTAAAGTAATTGGCATGATGCACCACGCCTTGGGCGTCGGTTTCGTAATAGCGGATTTCGAGGGGCATCTCGAAGACGACGGACATTCGATTCCTCGCGTCGCTTGAAACTCACAGATCGAGCCGCGCTGGCTCGCCAGCCGCAGTTATAAGAAAAGCCGACGCCCGTTGCCTACTGCCCATTGCCCACTGCCCACAGCCTGCTGCCCTCTATGGCAAAGTTGCAACCGGTTATTGCATAGCCTATAGTGACGGCCAATTGAGTTGCTCTGGCGGATGCCGAGCCGAATGGCGGGCCACTTTTCCCTGGGATCGATGAACATGAGCGTGGGCGAGGGAGCGGGAGTCGATTTTGAAACAATGCACGGTCGCGATTATCCGTCGATCCGGCAGTTCACCGTCTTTCTCGAAAACCGTGTGGGCCAACTGATGGAGGTGGTCCGCAAGTTCGAGGGGAGCCAAGTCCGTATCGTCGCACTGAGTATTTCGGACTCGACCGAGTGTGCGCTCGTGAGGTTCTTACTCAGCGACCCCGAGGCGGGACGCGAGATTCTCGAACGGGCCGGTTTCCCGATTGTCGAGAGCGACCTGATCGGCGTCGAGCTGCCCGAGGTCGCCCAGCCGCTGCTGTTTGTCTGCACGGCATTGCTCGCTGCCGAGGTCAACATTACTCAGGTTTATCCGCTGCTCGTGCAGCCGACCGGTCGCCCGGCGGTGGCACTGATGGTCGACAACATCGAAATGGCACTCGACACGCTCACCCAAAAGCGGTTGCGGATCATCAACGAAGACGAGCTGCGAGATTACAATCCGTAGCGATGTCACATCGATAGTGACCCGTCGGCGCTGGCCGCGGGTTTCGTTGTGCGTCACCCGATGGCTAATGCCAATAGCTCAAGTTAAAAGGTCGCCTGTTCACTTAACTTTCGATTCACACCCGCGCTGCTCCGATGCCCATCCCCGTCACCTGCCCCAGTTGCCTCAAGCGGTTTAATGTTGCCGACCAACATGCCGGTAAGCAGGGGCCTTGCCCGAACTGCAAAAAGAAGATCACGATTCCGAAAAAGGAAGACGTGGTCGTGATTCACGCCCCCGACCCGGCCACCAGCGGTCCGGTCGACTCAAAAGGGCGCTCGGTACTCAAGACCGCCCGGCGTAAGGACGCGAAATTCAACCCCGTACTCGCCATCTCGGCAGGCGGTGTCGCGCTGCTCGCGCTGCTCGGCGCGTTCCTGTTACGTGGCAGCGAAACCGTCACCGCCGACACGAATCAGGCGCTTGGGGTACTCGGTGCGGGGGCCGCGCTGTTGGGTCCACTTCTCGCTTGGGCCGGTTATCAGTTTCTCCTCGACGACGAACTCGAACCCTATCGTGGTCGCGAGTTGTGGCTTCGAGCGATGGCGGCGGGAATCGTGTACGCGGGTTTGTGGTTTCTCTACGGTTTTCTCATCACACGATTCTTTGATCCAAGCGAAATCGCCAAGGGGCTCGATTGGTGGTATCCGGTTGTGTTTCTCGCCATTACGATTGCGGCGGGGATTCTCGTCGCCTATGTTGCCTTCGACCTCGAGCCGTTCGCCGCGGGAATGCACTTTGGTTTGTTCCTGTTCGTGACGGTCATTTTGCGCGTGATTATGGGACTGCAATTCGTGCCGGGGCTGGGGTCGTAATCGAGACGCAGTGTCGCCATCGTCGCCAGACGGTGGACCTGTCCGGCGAGAAGTATCAACACCCACACCGACGCCGTCTGGCGAAGGTGGCTAGATTTTGCGAAGAATATTGACCACCGATCTGCATGACATTCCCGAATTGGTTGCGCTGCGTCACGCGACGAGTGTCGTGAGGATTCCACCCGGGGTCGATGTGCCGATGACGCCCAGGGTGCGGCGGATTATCGACACGTCCGCCTTCCAGCGGCTCAGTTCTGTAAGTCAATTGGGTCTCGTGAGCCTCGTTTATCCAGGGGCTACTCATACTCGGTTCGAGCACTCGCTGGGAGCCTACCGAATGGCGTTGCTCTACTTGCAAAGGCTCGCCGGCGACGAGAGATTTGCCGGGCTCGTTGACCGTCCGCTGGCCGAGCGGTTTTTGCTCGCTGCGCTGCTCCACGATGTGGGGCACTATCCCTACTGCCATCCGGTCGAGGACATCGAGCTACCTGGCTTTCCCAAGCACGAAACGCTAGCTCGTAAGGAACTCAACTTCGGTCCGCTCACGGCCCACATCGAAGACGACTGGAACACCACCGGCGAAGCCGTCGCCGACCTGCTCGATGGTCAATTTCAATCGTTAGGCGAGCGGCTCGTGGGGAGCTTGCTGTCGAGTCCGATCGATATCGACAAAGTCGACTACTTGCAGCGCGATAGCCTGCACGCGGGCGTCCCCTATGGAAACCACTTCGACCAAGGACGCTTAATCGGCAGTCTCTGCGTCAACGAAGCGGGCGACGGGCTGGCGCTGACCGAAAAAGGGAAGACGGCCGCCGAGCTACTGGTCTTTGCGCGATATGTCATGTTCAGCGAAGTCTACTGGCACCATGCTGTGAGGTCGGCGACCGCCATTTTGCAGCGGCTCGTGTGGGAGTTTTCGCAGACGCACGATGTCGAGTCGCTCACCTGTTCGACCGAAAGCGACTTCAGCCGCGCGTTCATTGCAAACAATCGAGTAGAAAGTCTTTTCAAACTCCACGACTCGATCTGGGGAATCGAACGGAGACTCTACAAACGGCTCGCGCAGTATAGTCTGCTCGAATCGCCCGACGTCTATCGTCGACTCGCGCAGCGGCCCTACGAGTGGCTCGTCGGCTGTTCGCTGCGACTGGCCGACTCACTCGATGCCGAGTGGGACGAAGTATTGATCGACGCCCCGCCTGTCGCGCTCGAAGTGCAATTTAACGTCGATCTGTGGTTTGCGAAGCAGGGCGTCTATCGACCGCTGGGCGAAGTTTCGCCGTTGGTCCGGTCGCTCGCACGCGAGCAGTTCGATGACTTTGTGAAGCGAGTGCGAGTGTTCGTCGCACCCAAGCTACGCGAGCGGCTCGATTTGACCGCCGACGAGGTCGACCGACTGGTGATGGAAGCCTGCGATGGCTAGTCGGTGTTGCTTTTTCGCAACATCGCGTGATGTTTGCTGTGCTGTGACAACGACAATTTTTGCGAATCGGTCGGTGTTTCTTCAATTTGCGTCGGTGGCACCCTGTTTGCAGCAGCTGGCCGTCGTCCATCACGACCACCTGCGAGAGCCGTCAATGTCGCCGATCAGCCGAGGCATTACCCAGCACGATTCGCCACTCGATAGCCTGCATAGGTTGTTCGACGGAGTCGCGCTGGCCGGTGTGGCGGCTTGGGCTTTGACGTTTTCGTTCGCCGAGGGCTATGCATCGCACGAATGGCTCGTCGTCGCGGCGGCCGTGGTGCTGGTGTTTCACACCATTGCCGAGGTGAGTGGACTCTACCGCAGTTGGCGTGGGACTCGCATCCGTCGCGAGCTGACCTGTCTGCTGACGGCCTGGGCCTACACGGTGCCGATTGTGCTGGGACTCGGACTCGTCACGACCTACAACGCTCAGATTAGTTACGCTACCAAGTTGGTTTGGATCGTCGCCTCGCCGTTGTCGCTTGTTGTGTTGCGGTTGGCGATGCGAAAGCTACAGCAGTGGCTCCGTCGGCGCGGTTTCAACACCCGCCGAGTGGCAATTGTGGGTGTCAACGACTTGTCGTTGCAACTCGCTCAGAACCTCATCCGCTCGCCCGAATTAGGGCTCAATTTGACCGGGTTCTACGACGATCGCCCCGTCGATCGCCGGCCTGAAATCTCCGGCGACCTCGCTCCCATGAAGGGCGATCTCGATCAACTTGTGGCCGACGCTCGCAGCGGGCACGTTGAGATGGTTTACATCACGTTCCCAATGCGCGCCGAAGAGCGGATTCGCAAGGTGTTACGCCAGCTCGGTGACACGACCGCCAGTGTCTACATCGTTCCCGACTTCTTTGTATTCGAATTGCTGCACGCACGCTGGACGAGCATCAACGGGTTGCCTGCCGTGAGCGTTTTCGAGAACCCTTTGAGTGGCATCGATGGGCTGGCGAAGCGAGCGGCCGACTTGGTGTTCGGCGCAATTATCACGCTGCTCGCGGCGGTGCCGATGCTGCTGATTGCGATTGCTGTGAAGCTGAGTTCACCTGGTCCGGTTTTCTTTCGTCAAAAGCGGTATGGCCTCGACGGACGCGAAATTCTCGTCTGGAAATTCCGCAGCATGAAATGTTGCGACAATGGAACCACCGTAAAACAAGCTACCAAAGACGACGACCGCATCACGGCTGTAGGAAAGATACTTCGTACGACATCGCTCGACGAATTGCCGCAACTTTTCAACGTGCTGGCCGGTTCGATGTCGTTGGTGGGGCCGCGTCCTCATGCCAATGCCCACAACGAACAGTACCGGTCGCTGATCGATGGATACATGCTGCGTCACAAAGTGAAGCCAGGCATCACGGGGCTCGCCCAGGTGATGGGCTTTCGAGGCGAAACCGAAACCCTCGACAAGATGGAAGGGCGGGTTCGCTACGACCACAAATATATTCGCGAATGGTCGCTGTCGATGGATCTCAAGATTCTATTCCGCACGATCTGGGTGGTCCTGGGACAGAAGGGTGCTTACTGAGCTGGCTCGCCTAACCGGCGAAAGACGTTTCGCCGCGGTCGATGGTAGTCAACCGGGCTTGCTCAAGCGTATGCTATGTCGACTCAGACTTCCGAGTTTACGAGCGAAATTCCCCTATGAGCGAGCTTCCCTTCTTCGATGTCGACAGTGGTCGTCGACAGCGCGTTCGCCGTGTTCGATGGACCCTGCTTTGTGCGATTGTTGCGATTATGCTCGCTGCGTTCGTGTTTTCGCGGCTTCCGGGAAAGCAGACCTACACCATTAAGATCTCGGCCGGCAGTGACTTGGGACATCGTCATGACTTGGCCGAGGTGTTAGCCAATGTGGCTCGCGAGCGAAGGCTATCGTTCGAGATTGTTCCGACTTTGGGATCAGTTGATACGCTCGACCTGCTCTCGCGGGGTGACATTGACCTAGCATTCGTTCAGGGAGGGTTGTCGCAGCGCGATCAAGTTCGGCAAATCGCCACCTTGATTCCCGAGCCGTTGCACTTGGTAGTTCGCGAAAGTGCCGCGATTGAAAAGTTGGCCGACTTGAAAGGCAAAACAGTCAACCTGAGCACGCCGGGGAGCGGTACGCGATTGTTAGCGTTGGCGGTCCTCGAGTTTGCTGGTGTGGCGCCCGAGGATTACGACGACAAACGAAACAGTTATGCCGAACTGCAAGTGTTGCCCGAGACCGAATTACCCGATGCGGTGTTTGTGGTCTCGTCGCTCCCCTCGGCGATGGTGGAGTGGTTGACGAACGAGCGAGACTATCGCTTGGTCGAGTTACCGTTTGGAAGAGCCCTGGCGGTGCGCAACCTATCGATTGGCGAGTTCGAGATCCCAGCGTTTACCTATGGAGTCGAGCCCGCTCGGCCGGCACGCGATACGCTCACACTAGCCACGCGACTCGAATTGCTCGTCAACGCCAATGTCGATGATGACATTGTGAAGCGAGTAGCCGAGGTGCTCTTTAGCAACGAGTACGCCCGCGAGGCGAATCTGCCGCCGCTTGACGCTGAGAAGGCGACAAGTCGGTTGGCCTATGAGCTGCATCCGGGGGCGGTGACGTTTCTAAGACGCGACAATCCGCTGATCACCAGCGAACTGGTCGAGTATCTCGAGAACGCAAGAAGCTTTTTGGTATCGGCAGCGGTCGCTTTGTTCCTGCTTTATCGATGGTATGCGCGTCGCATGGCGACCGGATTCGAGAAGCACATCGATCGTGTGACACACGTTGAACTCGATGTATTGCAATCGGCGCGCAGTGGCGGGCTGACGGTCGAGAAACTTCTGGACGAAGAAATTAGGCTTAGCAAGCTCAAAGCGGCTGCGCTCGAGCAGTTCGCATCGGGCAGTCTCAAGGGCGACGAGCACTTGAGCAGTTTCCTAACGCATGTGGCCGATGTGCGGCGGTTGCTGCAGGGGCTTTACGCCCACACCAAGCACGAAGTTTAGCCACCATCGCCAGGCGGTGGCTGCTAGCTTGTGGATGCCTGTCTCTCGCGCCGTCCACCGTCTGCCGACGGTGGCCACATCAATAACCCGGTCCGCGCAGGTCTATATCTCCGGCAGGCCAGTCTCTGTCTCCTGGATAACGCATGACAACGTTATCGCAAAACGGGGGGATCGTGGGATCGACGCCCGTGGAATTAATAACACAATTGTCGACGACGGCGCACCCGAGGCGTTCGTAAAAGGGCCGCACTGCGTGGCTAGTCTGAAAGAGGCTCGCGGCAAATCGACCGTTGTCGACTAGCGCGAACGCGGCCCGTACCACTAGTTCGCCCAGTCGTTGGCCGCGGAAGTCGGGGTGCGTCGCCACGCGCGAGAGACCGACGATGGTCATCGGTCCGGCCGCTGTCGCGATCGTTCGCGGGATAGCGGCCGCGTGAGCGATCACGCGTGTCTGCTCGCGGATCACAAACGACTTGGGAACCATACAATCGTCGGCATCGCCCGGCTCGCAGAGATTCGCAAGTTGATGGGCACGATCAGTGGCGGTGACACCCGGCTTGGGCCAAACAATGGCAATTAACTGCCCAATCGCGAGCAGCATTGGCTGACTTGCGCGATCGAGCCACACCTCTTCGATGACATGCGATTGATTCATGCGTCCTTGCACGCGATGGAAAAATTAAGCGAACGCGTTGCGAAGCATGGCAAGGCTCTTGGGAATGGCGTCGCGCCAGTCGCCTTGCCCCTCAAACTCGAGCGATACGTAACCTCGGTAGTCGTTTTGGCGGAGGATTTTGGCCACCCGCGGATAGTCGATGTCGAGCGTATACCAAGTTCCGCCACCATAGTAAGTCTTGGCTTGTACGTACACTGTCTTGGGGGCGAGTTGCGCAAATTGCTCATATTGATTGTCGAGGAAATTGCCCGTGTCGGCCGTGACTTGCAGCCAAGGTGAGTCGATCGCGTCGACAATCTTCAGCACCCCCTCGGCCGTGCGCCCAAGTCCCCAATGGTTCTCAAGGCCCAGCAGCACGCCACATTTCTCGGCGGTCGGCAAACATTTTTCAAAACTATCGATGACCCACTCGTAACCCTGGTCGTCGGTATAGCCAGCCAGTCTCGGTTCGATGCCCTTGTTCGCCATTAACTCGTCGAAGTTCTTGGAAGTTCCCCAGCGACCCGTGTTGACACGCATCGTGGGAATCCCGAGCGCGTAGGCCAATTCGATGCAGTGGATCGTGTGGTCGATATTTTTCTTTCGCACTTTGGGATCAGGCGACACAAAACCCTGGTGAGTCGAGAAACCACACAGATCAAGACCGTTGACGAGCGCCTGGCGTTTGATTTTTTGCAGCCGAGCGGGCGACTCGTCGTCGAACATTTGCATGTGTAGAATCTCAACACCGTCGAAGCCCATCCGCGAGGCTTCGTCGATGCAGTCTTCGATCGAGATTTTCGCGTCGTCACGGAACCGCCAAAACGAATAGGTCGAGACGGCTATCGGAGTTCGTCGCGTCGTGGTGGCGGGTGTCGATGCCTGTGCGGGAGCGGAAAGTGCCGCGGCGCTTGCGGCAGCAGTGACGACGGTGGTGGCAAATTGGCGACGGTTGAGTGGCATCGCGTGGCTTCCTGTGGGATAACAGTCGATGATGCAGTTTTAACACGCTTGGCGGAGAATTGCGAACGAGAAAAGCCGGGTTCGACTGGGAGCTAACTGGGAAGTCAAGAGCTTCGAGCGGCCGGAGAACTCGCCAAGGGATAGCTGCCATGCCGCTCCCCCGTTAAGTTGGAAAAAGCAATCACGAACGAAAACTGCAACCGTAGCCCGCAAATGGCCGGAAGATCCACAACAGTCGATGTCGACCCCGCCGCGATCGAGCGAAAATTGCTCGACGAATCGCGTCATTATCGTCAACTAGTCGATGGGTTGCGAGAAACTGGCGCAGACTTCCACCGCCGCGGTTGGTCGCTCGGGACCAGCAGCAACTACAGCCAACTGGTGAGCCGTGATCCCTTCGAGCTGCTGATCACCGCCAGCGGGAAAGATAAGGGGCGGCTCGCAAGTGACGATTTTGTCTGCGTCGACCATCAAGGCCGGCGGATTTCGCTGGGATCCCACGACTTTCCGGCAGAAAACCGCCCGTCGGCCGAGACGATGCTGCACGTTGTGCTGGCACGCAATCCGACGGTCGGAGCTGTGCTGCACACCCATTCGGTTTGGGGGACTCTACTTTCGCAGCGGCATTTGGCCGAAGGCGAGACGACAGGCGAGATCGTCTTTGCCGGCTACGAAATGCTCAAAGGACTCACGGGCTACACAACCCACGAGAGCGAAAAGCGGCTCCGGATTTATGCCAACACTCAAGACATTGCCAAACTGGCCGAAGTAGTCGCCAGCCAATTGGACAATGAAGCTGTACCGCTGGAGCATGGGTTCCTGATGGCGGGGCACGGACTGTATGCTTGGGGATGCGACCTCGCCGAGGCGCGACGGCATATCGAGGTGCTCGAGTTTTTATTAGAATGCGAAGCCCGCCGAACGCAACTGGAAATGTAATAACGAAACTCGAATGACGAATGACGAATGACGAATTTAACACACAGGTTCGTCATTTGGATATTTTCAATCGTGATTGAATCGACGCGCCTGAACTAAAATCGAGATTATCCGATGGCAACCATTACAATCAGCGACTCTGGCACACGCATCGACAGCGCCGTGGCGGTTCGCGAGTTCCTTGAACCTTTTGGTATTTGGTACGAATGCTGGCCCGTTGAGGGGCGGATCGCTGCCGATGCGACGGCCGACGATGTATTGTCGGCCTACGCACCAGAAATCGAACGGCTAAAGGAGCGTGGCGGCTTCGTCACGGCTGACGTCATTGCCGTCTCGCCCGAAACGCCGAACCTCGACGCAATGCTGGCGAAGTTCGACAAAGAACACACTCACGACGAAGACGAGGTACGTTTCACGGTCGCTGGTCGCGGGGTGTTTTGGATTCATCCCGACGGCGGGCCGGTTTTCAGCATCGAAGTTACGGCCGGCGACCTCATCAACGTGCCGCGCGGCACGAAGCATTGGTTCCACTTGTGCGACGACCGGGCGATTCGTTGCAGCCGGCTCTTTGAAGACCCGGGCGGCTGGACACCCCATTACCGCGACGAAGCGACCCACGCCCAGCATGCCCCACTCTGCTGGGGCCCGACTTACGTTGCGCAACAAGCCATCGAAACCGCGGTCAAGCTGTGATGCAGGTAACAGCCCAGGGAATATTGCTCGATGTCGAAGGGACCACGTCGGCAGTCGCCTATGTCTACGACGAGATGTTCCCGTTCGCGCGCAAGCACATGAGGGCCTACATTGGGCGGAACTGGCACAACAAATCGTTCGCCCAGGTAGTCGAGCAACTGGCCGCCGACGCGAATGATAAGGACGCGAATTTTTCGCCCGACATGCTCGCGGCGGCCGCTGAGCGGTTGATGGACGCTGACGTCAAGGCGACTGGGCTGAAGCAGTTGCAAGGCCTCGTCTGGGAAGCTGGTTTCCGCTCGGGAGCATTGGTCGCTCATGTTTACGACGACGTGGCGCCGCAACTCAAGGCTTGGCACCAGGCAGGGCTCGGAATTCGCATTTACTCATCGGGCAGCGTCCACTCTCAGCGGCTCTTTTTCGGGCACACGGTGGCCGGCGATTTACTGCCGCTGGTCGAAGGTCACTACGACACCACGACCGGACCCAAACGCGAAGCCGAGAGCTACCGAATAATCGCCAGCGATTGGGGGCTCGCCGCCGAGCAGATAATCTTTTTAAGCGACATTCCCCAAGAACTCGCCGCCGCGGGCGAAGCGGGTATGAAGGTGGCGCTTGTCAATCGGCCCGGCAACGCCTCGGTCGACGATCACGACTTTCCCGTCATCAATTCGTTCGATGAACTAAATGTCACACGTCCTTCGCGCGCAGGCGGGAATTCCGATACGACTCGTCAAATTTAGCGGCCCACCTTCGTGGGAATAATAGAATCCCTAACCCCCATTCCGAGTCCCCTCACCCCTGCCCTAAGCGATGTCCGAACTCTTCACCACCTATTCGTTGCTCGCGGTCGGGACACTTGCGATTCTTGAAATCGTATTGGGCATCGACAATGTTGTCTTTCTCGCGATCCTGACCGGTAAGCTACCCCCTGAGCAGCAACCAAAGGCAAGGACGATTGGCCTGTTGCTCGCGGCGCTTGGGCGTATCGTGCTGTTGTTCGCCATTTCGTGGGTAATCGGACTCGACAAAAATGTGTTGTTTACGCTGCCTTTCGAGATGCCAGGGCAGCACACCACCGACCACGCGGCGTCCACCGGCGAGGGTGATGGGCCGAAGGAAATTCAACTCAACGGAGATCGTCCATTGGGCGAAACACCGATTACTGCGAAGGACGTCGTCCTGCTGCTCGGAGGGCTGTTCTTGCTGGGCAAGAGCACTTGGGAAATTGGCCATCAACTCGATAGGCATGGCGATAAGAAAGAGGGTAAAGCCTTTTCGTCGTTCACGATGGTGCTCGCCCAAATCTTCGCCGTCGACATGGTCTTTTCGCTCGACAGTGTGCTCACCGCCGTGGGCATGGTCGACCCGACTCGCTACCGCGAGCAATGGGTGCCGCTGGCGCTGATGATCTTTGCGGTGTTGCTCGCCATTGCCGTGATGATTGCCTTCAGCGGTCCGGTGGCCCGATTCGTGAACGAACACCCGAGTGTCAAAATGCTCGCACTCGCGTTCTTGATTCTCATCGGCGTGGTGCTCATTGCCGAAGGGCTCCACACCCACATTCCGCGTGGTTACATCTACTTCTCGATGGGCTTTTCGCTGCTGGTCGAGATGCTGAACCTCAGGGCGTCGCGCAAGCATAATGCCTGACGGCGTTTACCCCAATCGACGACCTGCGAATCAGCTATTGTTACAGTGCCTCGCAAACCAAATCGCCCACTTCGCTCGTGCTATAGCCCATCTTACCGGCCGACATGCTTTTCATCTTTGTGCCGGTGACCTCCATGATGGCTTGCATCACCCGTGCGGCCGCTTTGGATTCGCCCAGTTGATCGAGCAACATGCTGGTTGCGTTGATTGTCGCGATGGGGTTAATGACACCTTGGCCAGTGTACTTCGGCGCGCTGCCGCCCATCGGCTCGAACATGCTGACGCCTCCAGTCGTGGGGTTGATGTTGCCGCCAGCAGCGACTCCCATGCCCCCTTGGATCATGCCCGAGAGGTCGGTGATGATGTCACCGAACATATTGGTGGTGACGACCACGTCGTAGAAGTCAGGGTTTTTGACCACCCACATGCACCACGCGTCGACGTGGTTGTAGTCGGCCTCGACATCGGGGTAGTCGCTCTTTACCTCTTGGAAAGTTCGCCACCACAGGTCGTGGCCAAACGTCAGCACGTTGTTTTTGGCAACCAACGTGAGTCGTTTGCCCTTGGGGTTATTGCGTTTCTGGCAATATTCGAATGCATAACGAATGCACCGTTCTGTGCCGCGACGCGTGTAGATAGCGGTCTGGGTCGCTACCTCGTGTGCGGTCCCTTTGTGCATGAACCCTCCGGCACCACAGTACAGGTCTTCGGTGTTTTCGCGAACGACGACGAAGTCGATGTCCGCGGGCCCTTTGCCCGCGAGCGGCGTTTCGACACCGGGGAACAACTTTACGGGCCGCAGATTGATGTATTGGTCGAGCCCGAACCGGACGTCGAGCAACAATTTGCGTTCGAGAATTCCGGGAGCAACGTCGGGATGACCGACCGCGCCGAGCAGTATGGCGTCGAACTTACGAAGTTGGTCGAGCCCGTCGTCGGGCAGCGCCTTGCCCGATTTAAGATAGCGATCGCCCCCCCAGTCGAGGTGGGTTAGTTCGTAGTCGAAGCCTTCGAGCTTCGCGATCGCCGCGAGCACCTTGACTCCCTCGGCCGCCACCTCGGGCCCCGTCCCGTCGCCACCAATAACACCGATTTTATGTTTGCCAGCCATTGTTTGCCCTGCTTCGAGTGGAACAATATTCGTCCAGACCACAGAGTCTAACCTTGAGACTCCTATTGATCGAGTGCCACGCGGGTGAGTCTAAAGCCTTAGCGTCGCGTGTCGAGAGGAAAAGTTCGGGTTTGGGGCCGTTAAGCCTGCGTCGCCTGCGCCCAGACATCTTTATTCTCGATCCCTAAATCTGGACGCTGGGCTGTTGCAGAGAAATCGTTGACAACTACCGGCCCGACCACTAGTTTGGGAGTACGAGGCTCTAACCTCAGGCAAAATTTTTTTTGGGGACTCGTTGCGACAGGGGATCGGTGCGGCACTTGCTGCTTAGTGTCGTGGCCGCGAATCACATCGGCAATCAGGCCGATGCTATTCTCCGCCACATTTGATTGCGCTCCCCTGGGAAAGTCGAACATGCTCGATAAAATTTGCCGACGAGGGGCTTTTACTCTCGTCGAGTTATTGGTTGTGATCGCCATCATTGGCATTCTGGTGGCCCTGTTGCTGCCGGCGGTGCAAAGTGCCCGCGAAGCGGCCCGGCGAACTGGTTGTAAGAACAACCTCAAGCAACTCGGTTTGGCAACGCTGAATTACGAGTCGACCAAGAAGGTGTTTCCCCCTGGATACCTCGGCAGCACCGACTTACCCAACAACGCAACCGCGCTAAGCATTGCGGGACGGTCGAATCAATGGAATGGTGTGCTGACCCAAATTCTGCCCTTTATGGAAGCAAACAACTTAAGTGATGAATTAACACAGACTCTCGACATTGGTGTCGATCAATACGACCAACAATGGTGGGCCGATGGCAATTCGAGTTTTGTCGCGCAATTTAAGATGGGCCCGTTGTTGTGCCCATCGACACCCGACGAACAACCGCTCAGCGAAGTGATTGCTTCGATGATTTACGACGCAACGAAAACGGAACCGTTGTCGCGTATGAGTTTCGCAGTTGCCAATAATCCGGGAGCCCTTCCCCAAATCACTCACTACATGGGCGTGACCGGCTATCTCGGAAAGATTGGCGAGGGCTATTTTATCGAATCGAACGGTCTCAACCTGTTTATCGACACCGACCTGATCGGTGTGTTCTACGTCCGCAGTAAAACGCGGATGGGGCAAATTAAAGATGGTACCTCGAACACCTATATGTTCGGAGAAGCTCCAGGAACGATCGGTAACAATTCGATCGGTGGCGGATTTCTCGATGGTTGGGCATGGGCCGGTGCCGGGTGCTTATTCACCGGCGATGGGCTTGATGCATCGGCTCGCAACTCCGACACCGCGACCTACGACACTTATCGAACGCAATTCGGCAGCGTACATAGCGGTGACATTGTTCAGTTTTGCAACATCGACGGATCGGTCGACTCGGTTTCGAAGGATATCGATCCTCTCGTGTACCGCGCCCATTCAACGATTAAGGGTGGCGAAACGACCAACGATGCCCTGTAATCCAACATCGTTTGTGATTAAATCGGTTTGCTAGTTCGAAACAAGGTACAAGCCATGCTCTCTACGGTTCGCGGTCTATTGTTCTGTGGCGTCGTTGCCTACATAGCTACAGTCAGCGGATGCGGTGGCACTTCCAACACCGACATAACCCCGCCTGCCGAACGTGTGCCACTCGCGCCACCAACGGTGATAGGTGGGGGGAGCGATGCGACCGGCAGCGACTCGGGTCCGGCGCTTGGTTCGCCGCAAAAATAGCGATTTCTGCGAAATTTCGACCAAGTTCGTAGGGTTTCTTCGACATTTGGTTTTGGGCAATTAAAGTGAAAGGTGGAAACAGCCAACCTCGCCCCATCAAGTGAGTTTCATCTTGGCCCGTCGCGCTTTTACCCTCGTCGAACTTCTCGTCGTCATCGCCATCATCGCGATACTGGTCGCCCTGCTGCTGCCCGCGGTGCAGTCGGCTCGGGCAGCGGCTCGGCGGGTCGAATGCGCGAACAACATGCGGCAAGTCGGCATCGCGATCTTGCAATACCACGATGTACGCTCCGCCTTTCCCGCTGCCTCGATTCGGGGGGCCATACACAACGACTCGCGTTGGGAGGGTGTGAATATTTCGTGGATTGCGGCCCTGTTGCCTTACCTCGAACAAGCACCGCTTGCCGACCGAGTCGACTGGAGCCACCGGGCCACGACGTCCGCCAACCGCTATGTCCGCGATATCGATCTTGGGGTGGTGCGCTGTCCGAGTGACGATGCGGGCGAAGTTCTTGCGACCTACGCGCCAACAAATTACGTCGCCTGCTACGGCGCGAGTCAATTCAGCAGCCACCGGTTTGTCGGCTCCGCTCATGCGGTCGCGTTCGACCCGCGAGAATCGGCTCCTGATGGTGCTTTTTACATTGATAGCCGCGTGAAGATTCGGCAGATTTCTGATGGTCTGTCACACACGCTTGTTGTGAGCGAATGTCTCATCGGTCGCCCCGGCATCGACGATCTGGGCGAGGCGTCGGCAGCGCCATGTTTGGAGTCGGCCGGCAATGGCGATTCAGGCGAAATTAATGATCGTGGGGCGAGTTGGTTCTATGCTGTGCGGAATCAGTTCTGGGGCTTTAGCACTCGCCTCGCGCCCAATGATCCGGTCGGACGCCATCGCGAATGCATGGCCGGCTCGGCCATTGGGCTGTTCGCTGCGCGGAGCCTGCACTCGGGCGGCGTCAATTGTTCGCTGGCAGATGGATCGGTGCAGTTTGTCACCGATGACATTGACCCAGCCACTTGGTCGGGAGCGGGAACAATCGCCGGGGCCGAAGTCCTGGCCGGTTGGTGAGCCAAAAAGCTGCGATATAATACCTCTAAGTAGCATGGCCGCGCTGGCCGTGCAAAGTTTCGATCTCACAAAGTCGCGCGGCCGGCGCGGCCATGCTTCCTGCGGAATGCCTTGCCACCACAGCCCGCCATCGCTGCTATTCCCGAATGGACTTTGAGCGAAGCCCTCACGTCCGTAGCGCGCGTGTTCGACTCAAACGAGTTGACCACGCGCGAAATCTCGCTCGACGATGTTGCCGCCTACTACAAACAAAGCGATCGCGGCTATCGGCTGTTCCATTCGAGCGAAGGAGCGCTTCACATTGCCCTCGGCTGTGATGGCCGCGACGATACCTCGTGCTTCACAAGACAAGCCGAGCTGTTCGCTCACCAATTGCAAGCGGTCGGTGCATCGCGCGCTATTGAGTTCGGTTGCGGCATGGGATTCAACACTCGTTGGGTGGCCGAGAAAATGTCCGACTGCCAAGTGCTGGGCGTCGACCTGACTCCCGAGCACATTGACTATTGTCGCAAGCAATTAGCTACACGCGGCAACCTGCGGTACGAACGAGCGAACTATGAACAACTCCCCTACGACGACAACGCGTTTGGCGGTGTGTTGGCGGTCGAAACCTTGTGTCAAACAACGAACATGGCGGCCGCGCTAGGCGAAGCGTTTCGCGTTTTGCGTCCGGGCGGTCGATTGGTAGTCGTCGATTGTTTTCGCAGCGACCGGCTCGAGGAATTTCCGCCAGCCGAACAGCAGGCCGCGTTGTTGGTCGAAAAAGCAACAGCCGTCGATTGCTTTTCAGTGTTCGACGAGTGGCGTGGACTATGCCAGTCAATCGGATTCGTCGAAATCGCCGCCGTTGACCACTCGGCCGAAACGGAGCAAAATTTGCGAAGGCTTCATCGCCTCGCACGAAAATTTT
>JBGSWC010000297.1:0-4978 GCA_041752635.1 Pirellulales bacterium
GTTGCCAGCCCCTAACGGGTCATCTCCGTTGCCGCGAATGCCGTCTTGACCATAAGGCTGGATGAGGGCACGAGCGATCTGCGCTCTATTACCAACCCTTTGAAATAAATACGATTCGTTCATCAGTCGGTGATACCAATAATTCACCAATGCCGGGCGATGAAACGACGGAATCGGAACATTTTCGAGATCGAGGGCGACGAATTGCCCTTGTACCTGTTGCTGATCGGCCGGGACGGCGACCAAACTGCCCCCCTGATTGATGAAATAGCCACCCCGCGCGCGGGGTGTCAGCGGGACGCTGGCGAGAAACACGTTTTGATAGTCGACCGCGTCGTAGCTCTCGTCGCTACCACCGAGACCTTCGTACGATGGATACATCGATGTGCCGGTCGCCGGATTATTGAGCAAGCCGAATTCCCCCGGCCCTGGGGAAACTGGGTTGAGCGGCGCACCCAGCAGCGCAAAATTATCGTCGCCGTTGAAGATTCCCACGCGCGAGCTATCGACGAATCGGCTGTTGGGAGTGAGCGCGACCGGCATGCCGATGACGTTCGATCCGTCAATCGCCGTGAGCTCCATCGCGCCGAGCTTGGGCTGCCCGGCGGCAGCCGTGTTGTTGAGTCCGACACCGGTGCCGTTGTGAGGGCGGCCATTGACGATGAACGCGTAGCCTTGGTAGAGCGACGGGTCGTTGGGATCGACAGCGACCAGTTCGGCCAGTTCGAGCGGACGAGTGCCGGTCCCGCGTACGTTCAGCGGGCTGCCATTGCTGCGAGTGAAACCCATCACCCGCAAACGGTAGAGGGGCAAACCGAGTTGCTGGCCAACGAATGTGTAGTCGACGATCCGCGTCGTGCGACCGGCCGCCGGGCCTTCGAGCATCGTCAGCAAACAACCGGCATAGTAGCCATTGGCACCGGGCAATTGATGATCGACCGGCAGACCATTGGCCGCACGCTCGATCTTGATGACGTTGGCCGCTTCGAGCACCGGCTGACCATTCACGGGGGGTTGATCGAACACAAAGATGTCGATCATTTGGCCCGCGGTCGCACCGAGCGCGCCGGGGCTACCCGGCGCAGCCGCACCGGCGTACTGAGCCACAAAGTTTGGTTGCGAATCGTCGGCGAACACCCGGCCGATGAAACCGTCGGTGCCATACATGTCGCGGAGCAGGCTGTGCCAGCGGATGGCCGAGTGAGGGTTGTTGGTGTCGCGGAGCACCTGCATCAGCGCCCGTTCAAGTTCGTCGCTCGGCTGGTTGTTTACCCGGTTGGCTTTGGCCTGAATCTTGCCCGTGTCGGCGTAGTGATTGCTGCTGACCAAAAAGGCGGTGCCGATCAACAGGAACAGCGCGAGCATCGCGAGCACCACCATCAGCAGCACCCCGCGACGATCGCGCAGGGACTGACGCTGCCGCGCAAGGCTTTGGCGACGATGAAGTTCGTGAAGAGTAAGACGAGACATGTTAGTTATCCTTGTTCGAGCGTGAAACGAGTTTCTGGCCCGCTCGGTAGTGGGGACTTGGTTTTAGGATCTGGGGACTAGGGAAAGCAGTCGAGCTTCGCTCGTCACATTTTTTCCCCAGCCCCCAGCCCCAAGAACCCAGCCCCTAATATTGCCACACCCCGCGGTTGTCGAGGCGGATGGTTTTGGTATGTACGGCGACGGCGCCGGGAAAAAGTCCGACGCTGACCATCGGTGTGCGGTTGTTGCCGACTTGGCCCCCTTGCCAGGGCCAGTCGGGGCCACGCAGGCCAATGAGTCGTTGTGCGTCAGGTCTGGTGATCGGAAGTTCGTCTTTGTCGTTGATCGCCAGCACGCGGTACCACTGCGAAAACAAAATCGGCCGCGTCGATGTACTGTTGGGGTGAGGCCCGGTGACCATCACCCATTGACCCTCTTTGAGATTCTTAAATGGCGACTCGGAGTTGCCGTCGTTAAGTCGTTCGATGACAAGCTCACCGCCGCCGGTGCCGGTCGAGACAACACTACCACTCACGAGGCGTTCTTCGACGTTGATGACATCGGGATTGCGTTTGAAGAACACGACCACCGATACGTCGTAATAAAAGGCCGACGGATCGGTCGCGATTGCCGAGAGTGCCTCGGCGCTGCTCGGCACGATCGACACAAACCACGAAAAGTCGCCTTTCTCTTGGCGACGCATCGGCACGTCGACAACGCCGTCGCCGCTGCTGTCGAGTCCCTCGAATTGGAACCGCGCCGGGCTATCGGCAGCAACTTCGCCGAGCGATAGGTCGTCGCTACTACGAAACTGATCGAGCGAAGCCGCTCGGTTGGGTCGTCCATTCACCATCACACTACTCGTACAGATTCGCCGCACGGGCCAACTGTCGGCAAACGGTGCCCAGCGTGGATCGTTGATGAAGGCGCTTGGTTGGAGCGTTCCCCAGGGGGCGTTGCTACCAGCGGGCATGGCGTTCAGGTTCGCCGCCGCCGACATGCCGAGCGGATCGACAATGTACGCCGACCCGAACAGGCTGTTAAAGTTCTGTGTGCCCGCGAGGGTGACAACACCCGTTTGCGCAGCGAGCCAAGGGCGAATGGCTCCGCCCAATGGACCGAAGTTGTTATTCCCTGCTCCGGTGGCGGCGGCGTTGTTCGCGAAATAACTGCCACCCGTACGAGCATCGTCGTACCAATGCATCAAATTGTCGGGGTTATGCTTGTTCGTGGCAATAAAGTCGGCAAACGCCGCCTGCGCAATCGCGGCCCCCCGGTCGGAGACGTCTCCCTTGCGGGTGTAATAGCTACCGACCGGAAACACCGCCGCCACGCCCAAGAGCCCCACGCCCAACAGGCCGATGGAGATGAGCACTTCGACAAGTGTGATACCCGAATTCGCGTTGGATTTTCGATTAAACATGTTGGCAATCAGTTTGTTGTGCCCCTTGTTGGATTTTCGCTTGCTTTTTTTCGACGCAAAGACGCTAAGTCGCAGAGAAGCGCAAAGGTCTGGTGGATGCTTTATTTTCTTTCTCTGCGCTGCTTTGCGACTTCGCGCCTTTACGTCAGAAAATTAAAGTCCGTTGACCACTCGTTTGACTCCATCTTTTACTTGTTTCTGTCCAAAGTTGATGACCATTCCTAGTTTCAATCCAGTGAGTCGTAGGTACGTCAGCAACTGTGCCTCATAAATGTCGTGGTGCTCGACAGTCGCTTTGCACTCGACAATTAGTATGCCGCCGATCAACAAATCAATACTTAGCGGTTTCGACAACAGCTTGTTCTTATATCGCACCGGGCAGGGCACTTGCCTCGCCGACGCGATGCCTCTCAATTCCAATTCAAACGCAAGAGCCTCTTCGTAGACAACTTCCAACAAACCGGGACCACCAAGCGTTTGGTGAACCTCGATCGCAGCCCCAATCACAATTCGGCTAAGTTCGTTTTCTGTCATCGAGATTCCTTTTTCCGCCGCAAAGACGCTAAGAATCGCAAAGTTCTGATTGATACTTATCTTTTCTTTCTTTGCGCTTCTCTGCGTCTCTGCGTCTTTGCGTCGAAAAACCTAATTACCTCCATCGCGATTCATCTCACGAGCAAACGCCCGCGCGCGGCGGATTTGTTCGCGGCGGATGTCGAGGGGGTCGACGCCGTTACGTCCATCAAGGTCGACGGCTTGGTTGGCTGCTTCAACGACATTAATGAAAGCATTCTCCGTTGTTGAAACCGAACCCGATTGGCCGCCGATGTTGACCCACATGCTGTCGAGATTGGTCCAGTTGACTTTTGCCTTGAGCTCTTCGAGTTCGTTTTCGGTGGTGACGCCGGTTGCATTGAGCGAATTGTCGACCGGCAGGTTTTCTCGCGCTCCGACCAATAAGCTCAAATTCGCTGTGGGTCGAATCGTGAGAAAGTCCTTCGCACCGCTGCTGGTGCCGTCGCCACCACGGTTGTAGCGAATCGACTCGATCGCTCCTTCAGGCGTGAACATCACATAAATCGGGTCGTCGTTATTGCGAATGCCGACGGAACTATTAGCCGCGACACCGTTGTTCTCAATCGCCAGCGGCGCATCGCCATGCAGGCCCGAGCCTTGCAAATCGATCGCCACACCTTCGGGCAATTGATAGGGCGAAGCCGAAGTCGGTTGTGGTTGGCGGATGATGCGGTAACGCATCGGTGCGGTCCAGAATGGCCGCAATGTTGATCCGGATGTTGAAGTCAAAGTGCCATTCGCTGAGACAAATAAACTACTTCCGGCCGCATCGCTGACCGGTGTGAAACTCTGCCCGGTATCGTTTAGCGGTCTTCCAACAAGCTGGGGAATTCGGCCCGCGTTGGACATCGTTTGATTAACAGTAAAAAAACCAGTCGCCGGATCGAGCATTACCGACGTCTGCACGCTTCCCATCAGTGGGACTATCTCAAACCGCGCTGATCCGATTTCTAGCACATCGCCCGGGCGAATCATGCCCGAAGGAAATAAATCGGGGTCAATTCCGGCAACGGCACCATCCTGTGCGGGCGCAACTCCGGTGCCGAATGCAACGAGTTGAAGAAGTACCGTCGGCCCAAAAGAAATGGGGGGATAGGAACCCTGTATCGACCGATTCTGATCGCGGAAATTATTCGCCACGCGAACCATCGAGCTTTCGCTAAACCCAACATAAGGCTGAGGCTGTTCGGCTAGAAAGACTTCGAGGCAGACCGGCCGGTCGCTGGCGTTGCTCGTGTCTTGCGAGAGTTTCTTGAAACCGATGCCGAACGAACGGCCTTCGCCGGCGGCTTTGGCCATCGCCAGCGAGACGAACGTATTGAGCCCCCGGCTCGCCTCGCGAATCCGCCGCTCGCCGGTGGCCGGCGTCAGCAGCGGCAACACGGCTGCGACCAGAATGCCGAGAATCACAATCACGATCAACAGCTCAACGAGCGTGAGGCCGCTACGCGGCGGGGCTGGGGGCTGGGGGCTGGGGGTCAGGGAATCGAAAGGCGAGCCGTAAGCGTG
>JBGSWC010000298.1:0-18443 GCA_041752635.1 Pirellulales bacterium
GGTTTTCGCGAACCACCAAATAGCCGCTCATGAACGGGTGAATGCTGCAGCTCACCGGCATTGGCAGTCGTTCTTCGTCGGCGAAAGTCATGTTTTGCTCGCCGTCGGGAGCAAGTGTGACGTTGAAATCTCCGTTCGAGACCAACGCCCCTTTGGTGTTGTGGGTGGTCGGATCGCTGTTCTTGATGAGTAACTTCTGACCGGTGGTCACCATCGTGATGTGGGGCTGAAAGACACACGCTTTATTGTCGAGCACGACAGGTTCGCCAACCAATTTTTGTACGTCAGGATGCACGGCAACTTTCGCGCCGCGACCGGGGCGAAGATAGATCACCACATTGGCCAACTCATTCGCTGCGCCCAATTTGAGTACTTGTTGGTCGGGATTCGCCTGGATACAGACTTTGTCGTTACCTAAATTCGGTTTGGCAATTTGTGGTGGCTTGCCTGTGACGACAAATTTGCCTTTAAGCGTGCCCCAACCTTGTGCGCCGGCTAGCGAACAAAACGACACGACAGCGATAGTGAGTGCGATACGATACAGCGATTGCAACATGACAGGTCCTCGCGAAAGTTATTTGTCGGGATCGACCAGGTGGGTGCGAACTTTAACCGCCAAGTTTAGAGGTCGCCACGGTCGAAAGGGGGGCTGCCGCAATTTGAACTGCGGACCATCTCCCCAGTGTAACCAATTTGGCGGCTACCGTCACTTCCATGCGGTAAATTGTGTCCCTAAGATTGAATACGCTCAAAGATCGAAAATCGCCCGGAAAACTCCGATGAAATTGCTGGTGGTAGGCAGTGGTGGACGCGAACACGCGCTGGCGTGGAAATTGGCTCAGAGTCCGCGCGCAGAGCGGGTGTTTGTCGCCCCCGGAAACGCCGGCACGGCCGTCGATGCCGAGAATGTGGCAATCAAGGACGACGACACGGCTGGCCTCATCAAATTCGCTCGCGACAACGAGATCGGCCTCGTGGTCGTCGGCCCTGAACAGCCTTTGGTCGCTGGGCTGGTCGATGCACTGACCGACGCGGGTATCCGCGCTTTCGGTCCCAGTCGTGCGGCGGCGGAACTCGAAGGGAGCAAGGTCTTTTGCAAGAACCTGCTCCGCCACGCCGACGTGCCGACTTCAGACTACCGTGTGTTTCGCGATGCGGAATCGGCGGCGACTTATCTGAACGACCGCGAAGACACCCCACTCGTGGTGAAAGCCGACGGGCTGGCGGCAGGGAAGGGGGACATCGTCTGCGACAAGCGCGAGCAAGCGCTCGCGGCGGACGCTCGCATTGCGAGCGACCGCGAGTTCGGTGATGCCGGTGCACAGCTCATCATCGAAGAACGCCTCGTTGGCCACGAGGCAAGTGTGCTGGCGATCACCGACGGCCGCACAATTGTGACGCTGCCGGCGGCTCAGGATCACAAACCGGCCTACGACGATGACAAAGGCCCGAACACGGGCGGCATGGGCGCTTATTGCCCGACCGCTCTGGTCGACGAAGAGTTGATGCACCGCGTCGAAGAGCAAGTGCTCGTGCCGACGGTCCATCACATGAAGCGTGGCCGGCGTCCATTCAAGGGCGTGCTCTACGCTGGGTTGATGATCACCAAACAAGGCCCGCGGGTGCTTGAATACAACGTCAGGTTTGGCGACCCCGAGTGCCAACCACTGCTGATGCGACTCAAATCAGACCTGTTAGAAATAATGCTTGCTGTGTGCAACGGTCGGCTTGAAGACTGCCCGCCGCTGGAGTGGGATCCGAGACCTGCCGTCTGCGTGGTGATGGCCAGCGAAGGCTACCCGGGGCCTTACGAAAAAGGTTTGCCGATTCGAGGACTCGAAGCGGTGGCCGAGATGCCCGACGTCAAAGTCTTTCACGCCGGCACTCAGCTCATCGACGGCCAAGTCGTTAATACCGGCGGCCGAGTGCTCGGCGTCACCGCCCTCGGCAGCAGCGTCGCCAATGCCAAGCTGAATGCCTACAAGGCGGTCAAACAAATCCGCTGGCCGGGCGCTTGGTGTCGGACCGATATCGCCGACAAAGCGATGGGGTACGGGTAGGGAAGCAGGCAGCGGGCAGAAGATGTGAAACCAATGACTGAATTCGATCTCCTCTAATCGCATTGACCATTCTCAGTTACATCTCGGCCAGCCTTCGCCACTATTGGCGGTCGCACATTGCGCTGGCCGTGGTGGTGGCGGTGGCAACGGCCATTCTGACTGGCGCGCTGGTGATTGGCGACTCAGTGAGGCTAAGTCTGCGAGATCTCGCGCTCGATCGGCTCGGGCGTATCGATCGAATGATGGTGACGCCCCAGCTTTTTCGCGACCAACTCGCCGGCGAACTGGCAGCGATCGAGGGCTTCGACCAACATTTCACCAGTGCTTATCCGCTGCTGATCGTCACCGCGACGATGGAGCATCGCGTCGACTCGGGCGCACTCAGAGCCAGCAACGTGCAGGTCGTAGGCTACCCGCCCGGCTTTTGGCAACTAACGGGAAATGGTTCGCTCGACCACGACGGCCAAGTCGCTTTGACTCAATCGGTGGCAGAGGAACTTTCGGTTGCCAACACCGATAAAGTGCTCGTGAGCCTGCCGGTGCTGGGTGCGTTGCCGGCCGATAGTGCGCTGGGCGACAAGCTCGATACAACACTGGCCGAGCCGATTGAAGTCGACCGGGTGATCGCCGGCGAGGGACTTGCGCGGTTCGGGTTGTTCGCCAGCCAGCAGTCGCCCCGCACGCTGTTCGTGCCGCTCGCCCAATTGCAAAAACTGATGCAACAACCGGGCAACGCCAACACGTTGGTCGTCGCCTCAGCCGAGGCCGACGTGCCGAGCGGCGACGAAGCCACCGAGTGGCTCGCTGCTCACTTCCGACCATCGCTGGCCGACTACGGATTGTCACTGACCCGTGAGTCCGTTGGCGAGAACTCGTATTGGCAACTCGCCAGCAAACAGCTTGTGCTGGCCGATAATGTGCTCGCGGCGATTCGCAAAGCGATGCCGAACGTCGACTGGCAACCGGTATCGACTTACCTCGCGAACACCATCACCAATGGTGACAAGAAGATCCCTTATTCGCTCGTTGCCGGTGTCGACTCGCGCGACTCGATTGGCCCGCTAATCAATGACAATGGAAATGCCATCAAGCTCGCCGAAAACGAAATCGCGATCAACGATTGGGCCGCCAAGCGGCTTGATGTGGAGGTGGGCGACACCCTTGAATTTGCCTACTACGAGCCCGAAAGCACACATGGCGAGCTTGTCGAAAAGAAATCGCCCCCACTCAAAGTGGTGGCCATCGTTCCGCTGGCGACGCCCGACGGCACGCCGACAGCCGCCGCCGATCCGAATCTCACACCCGAACTGGCCGGGGTAACCGATGAGGGTTCAATCGCCGACTGGGATGTGCCGTTTGAACTAACCGAAAAAATCGGCCGCGACGACGAGGACTACTGGGACGAGTTCCGCACAACGCCAAAAGCGTTTGTCAGTGCGAAACTGGGTCAAGAGCTTTTTGGCTCGCGGTGGGGAAGTGTGAGCTTGCTGCGATTAGCGGAGGACGGTGATGCGTCGATTTCTGCGGCTAGGCTCAGCGAAGCCCTCGATCCAAATGCAATGGGATTCAAACTGTTGCCAGCCAAAGCCCAGGCGCTCGAAGCCGCGAGTGGCACGACTCCGTTCGATGCGCTCTTTTTCGGGTTTAGCATGTTTTTGATCGCCTCGGCGATCATGCTGCTGGTGATCGTGCTGCAACTGGTCGTCGCCGGTCGCTATCGCGAACTGGGGACCCTGCTCGCGATGGGACTCGATAGAAAAACAGTCGCTCGACTGATGCGAGGCGAACTCTATACGGTGGTGCGAATCGGCGCGATCGTCGGCGTCGCTGCGGGCGTGGCGTATGCCGCGCTGATGATCTGGGGACTGACGACGATTTGGGTCGACGCGATCGCGGCCCCCTTTATCTCGCTGCACATTACGCTGCGTTCGCTGCTTATCGGGCTCGTGCTGGGTATGGTGGTGGCGGCCATTGCTAACTGGTGGATTGTGCGCAAGGTCGTCCGGCAATCCGCGATGGGACTCATCAGTGGACGCGAGGTCGACCAACAATTAACGAGTCGCGACAAGCCAAACTGGCCGTGGCCAACAGTCATGCTCGTTGTTCTGCCGCTAGCGGCTTTCGCCAGTGGCATCGCCGGCGTCCGCACCCAGGGCGAAGCTCAAGCCGGGGCGTTCTTTGCGAGCGGAGCCGCCATTTTGGGCACGATACTGCTGGTCGTTCATCGGTGGCTCTCGCGAGTCGCGAGCGGCCGGTCGCATGTCGGGCTCAGTTCGGTCGTGAAGCTCTCGGCAGCGAATCTCTATCGCAAACCACTCGCTAGTACCTTGTTGCTCGGTATCGTTGCCGCCGCTTCGTTTCTGCTCATCGCGATCAGTGCATTTCGGCTCTCGCCTACCGACGAGGGGGTAGGGGGATTCGACTGGATTGCCACGACCGACCAACCGCTGTTGTACGATCTCGACACGCCGCAGGGACAGCTAGAACTCGGTTTGACCGCCGACGAAGAACGTCGGTTGGCCGGCGTACGGACCGTTTCGATTCGCGTCAGCGATGGCGAATCGGCCAGCTGCTTGCACCTGTTCAAACCAAATCAGCCGCGTGTGGTCGGTGTGCCGATCGAGTCGCTCGCTAACAGCAAATTCGCTTGGGCGAGTCACGCCGCTGTACCCGCTGAAACGTCGGCCTGGACTCTGCTCGACTCCGAGTTCTCCGACAACGCTATTCCCTGTTTACTCGACGCCAACACGGCCCTCTACAGCCTACAGCTCTATGGTGGTGTCGGCAGCACGTTTCCGATTCGCGACGGCGACAATAATGAAGTCACCATGCAGATCGTCGGCATGCTGAAGAACAGCGTGTTGCAAGGCGATGTGATTGTCGGCGCTGCCAACTTTCGCCGTTTGTTTCCCGACGTGGCCGGGCATCGCATGTTCCTCATCGCCGACGACACTCCGAACGAGACGCCCAAGCTCGATACGATGCTCGAACAGCGACTCGGCGATGTCGGTTTCGACATGGTGTCGTCGCGCGAACGGCTCGCCGAGTTTTTGGCGGTCCAGAATACTTACCTGTCGACGTTTCAAACGCTCGGTGGATTAGGGCTGTTGCTGGGTACGGTCGGGCTGGCGGCTGTCGAGCTGCGAAATTTGCTAGCGCGTCGGGGCGAGCTGGCGCTGATGAGGGCCTGTGGCTACACACACCGGCGGCTCGTTCTGGTCGTGCTGCTCGAAAACTTGTGGCTACTCGTTGGTGGACTCGCGATCGGCGGCGTCGCAGCGGCAGTGGCCTTGGTTCCGCCGGCGCTTACGCAAGACACCCGGCCACCCGTGGTGACAGCGGGTCTAATGCTCGCGCTCGTGCTCGCCATCGGCTGTGTTTCGAGTTGGCTCGCCACGCGCCGGGTGATTGCCGCCCCGATTGTCCCCGCCTTGCGGGGCGACTAGCCGCTCGCGTCGTAGCCCGTTAGAGTGTCGAAACATCGCACCCCATTGCTAATTCTCCCTCCAGCGCGAGTATCATCGCCATGCGTAGTCTGCTATTTGTTATCGCTTCGTTCATCGTCACCATCATCTGCTGGGGCATTTATGGGCCGGTTTTGCACGAAGGCCAAAGACTGATGTTCGACAATGGCGGCGACGAGACCCTCCGCGGTCTTGCTCGTTGGCGACCGTTCGTCTGTGTTGGTCTCGCTTACTTTTTGATCGGCGTTGTCGTTCCTGCTTCGCTGCTGCAAACGGTCGGCGAAAAAGGTCGCTGGACGGCGAGCGGCACGATTTGGAGCCTTGCAGCAGGTGCATTCGGAGCCATTGGCGCCCTTGGCATCATTCTCGCATTCACTTTCGGCGGCAAACCGATCTACGTGATGCCTTTGGTCTTTGGTGGAGCACCGGTCGTCAATAGCTTCTTGACGATCTATTGGGGCGGCAAGCTGAAAGAAATCTCGACGCTCTTCACCACCGGGCTGGTGATGGTGTTGATGGGTGCGGTTACCGTGCTGATTTTTGCGCCGACCACCGAGTCGGCTAAACTCAATTTGCTGTCGCTTGAGGGTCTATTTCAGATGCTCTCGATTGCGACTGTCATTGTTTGCTGGGGGGCTTACGGTCCGGTATTACACAAAGGCCAAGCCCGGATGGATAACAGTCGACTACGCCCGCTGCTCTGTGTGGGGCTGTCGTACTTTGCGATTGCCGTGCTCGTGCCGAACATGATCTTGCCAATGAGCGGCGAAGCAAGCTCGTATAACTTCGGCGGTACGCTCTGGAGCCTCGGGGCAGGTGCGGCGGGAGCCATCGGTGCGCTCGGCATCATCATGGCGTTTAACTTTGGTGGCAAACCAGTGTATGTGATGCCGCTCGTGTTCGGTGGTGCGCCCGTTGTCAACACGCTCTACACGGGCATCGCCAAAGAGGCTTTTAGCAACCCCGGCCAAACGTTTCCCGTCTTTCTGGCGGGCATCCTGCTCGTCGCCGTCGGTGCCGCGATGGTGCTGGTGTTTGCTCCGAAAGGCAAACCGCCAGTGGCTCCCGCCAAGACGCCGGTGAAGACGGTCCCTGACGAAGCAGTCGGCGACAAAGCAATTGGTTGAATGTAGTTACCATCGCCAGGCGGTCGATGGGATAAACTTCGCACTTCGCGCGGTCCACCGTCTGGCGACGGTGGCTACATTCGGTTGTTAAGTTCCCCGCGCGGCTCCGAACCATTCGATTTGCTTACGCGGGCAATATATATAGCCCGCTGTTTCGCAGTAGGGCTCGAGCCATTCGCGGCGTGCGGCGAGTTCTACGACGGTAGTTCCCTGTGGCATTAACAAAACTCGCCGCGGATCAACGGAGCCGTAGGCTTCGAGATCGGTTTCGATTTCATCGAGTTGTTCGGGGCGGTCGACGACGAATTTTAGCTGGTAAGGATGCTCGGCGATGAGCTGTTGCACGATGTCGACTCTTCGGCGGGTGTCTTCGTGGCGATGCCGCCAGCGGGCGAGACCTTCGCCGCGCGGACCGCTGTCGGACTGTTTGGGGCTGATCGACATCAGGTTGCAGTCGAGTGGCAAGTAGAGAGTCCCCGCCGTTTCGATCGTCACATGCTGGCCCCGTTCGCGTAGACCAGCGCACAGGGGAATTAACTCGGCAAACAACATCGGCTCGCCGCCAGTGAGCACCACGTGCTCGCAATCCCATTCGTCGACCTGAGCCCAGATTTCATCGACCGACAGGTCGACTCCTTCTGGTCTCCACGATGCGAACGGCGTGTCGCAAAACCAGCACCGCAAGTTGCAACCACTCGCGCGCACGAACACACACGGAGTGCCAGTGAGCAACCCCTCGCCTTGAACTGATTTGTAAATTTCGGCGATTCGCATTTGCAACTAATTTGCGTACTTCACTGGATCGACAAGTCCGGCGTCGACAAAGCCCTTGCGCCGCAACTGGCATGCATCGCAGCGGCCACAGGCGATGCCTTCGGCGCTGGGTGAGTAGCAGGTGTGGGTTAATTGGTAGGGGACTTTAAGCGAGGTTCCACGCTTGATAATTTCAGCCTTTGTTAACTCGATGAGTGGCGTATGGATCTTAAAGTGACTCGTTTTCTCGACCCCCGCTTTGGTGGCGAGGTTCGCAAGCTGCTCGAATGCCCCGATGAATTCGCCCCGGCAGTCGGGATATCCACTATAGTCGACGGCATTGACGCCGATAAATATATCGCTTGCGCCCAGCACTTCGGCATAGCCGAGAGCGAGCGACAGCATCACCGTATTGCGAGCGGGCACATAAGTGACGGGAATTCCTGTCGACATTGTCGCCTCGTCGCGATCGTGGGGCACGTCGATATCGGCGGTCAGCGCACTGCCGCCGAGCCGTCCCAGTCCGACTTCGATCGTGGTGTGTTTATCGACTCCCAAAGCCTCGGCCACGCGCGCCGCCGACTCAAGCTCAAAGCGGTGCCGCTGACCATAATCGACACTGAGGGCACAGATTCGATAGCCTTCGCTGAGCGCGATAGCCGCCGTGGTCGCCGAGTCGAGCCCGCCCGAAAGCAGCACCACGGCAATCGGTTTGTTGTCGGAGATTTCCATGAATTCTTGGTTCGCTTGGGCGGTTCCCTAGGAGACTCTATCATGCCAGAATGCGGCTTCATCTAACAGGAGCGACAGCCGATGAACGAGCGACGTCAACTTCTCGAAACTTTCGAGAACCAATTTGCCGAGCGCGATTACCAGATCGAAATCGTGGCACCCGAGTTCACGTCGGTTTGCCCGAAGACGGGACAGCCCGACTTCGGCAAAATCACCGTTTCGTATATTCCCAACCGCCTTTGCGTCGAGCTAAAGAGCCTCAAGATGTACTTGCAGAGCTTTCGCAACGACGGCATTTTTTATGAAATGGTCACCAACACCATTCTCGACGACTTGGTCGGAGTCCTTCATCCTCGGCACATGAAAGTGGTTGCCGACTTCAACGCCCGTGGGGGCATTACCGAAACGGTCACGTGCAAATATGCCGCGAATCTCTAAGAAACCCGCCACCGCGAATCCGAGCGTCGTGCTCTCGGGTTTTGCCGACGAATCGGCAAAGAGCAAATCGGCCGTCGAGCAATTCGCGGCCTTCGCAGCACTTGGGCTCGAATACTACAGTTTGCGGTTCATCGACCTGGGCAACGGCGTCAAAAACGTCATGCAACTCTCGATGGACGAAGTCGCCCAGCTACGCCACATCGAAGACGACTTCGGTATGAACGTCGCCTCGATCGGCTCGCCGATCGGCAAGGTGAAACTTGTCGACCAAGACGATGGCACCAGCAACCGCTTTGTGCCGTTTGAAAAATACATGAAAGAAGACGTCGCGAAAGCATGCGAACTCGCGCACGCGTTCGAAACCAAACTCATCCGCGGGTTCTCGTTCTACCATCCCAAGGGAGAAGACCCTTGGGAATTTATCTCGCAAGCGGCCGACCAGCTTGGCCAAATTGCCGAAGTGTGCCATCGCAGCGATCTCACGTTCGGTCTCGAAGTCGAGGCAAATCTCGTTGGCCAAACCGGGCAGCTACTCGCCGAACTCCATCGCCAAGTGAATCACCCGGCGATGGTCACCATTTTCGACGGTGGCAATCTCATCAGCCAAGGCTTCGCGACCGCCGAGGTGTTCGATCAATATCTCGCGATGAAACCGAGTATGGGTTGGTTGCACGTAAAAGATTACCGCGACCCATCACTGACGGGGCGAACGCACCATGTCGAAGAAGACAAACTCAAACACTTCGTCCCGGCCGACATCGGTGACAGCGGCTACCTCAAGGTCTTCGCCGATCTCAAGAAAACGCTACCCGAATTACACGATCGTCTCCACCGGCGTGGCATTCCCGGAGTCATCGTTGATCTCGAACCCCACGTACGTGGGGGGGGGCAATTCGGCGGATTCAGCGGTCCCGACGGCATGGGCGTCGCCCTGCGTGCGCTCTGCAAAGTGCTCGACTTCGTCGGCATCGACTATCACCTGCGCGACTTTGACGACCTCGTGGCGTCGCGTGGGTTCTAGAGTTTCGTCTGCCCTGCGGTCTACTCCGCCCGAACCTCCACGCGCCGAATCGACAATGCCAACCCGTTCGCCGGATCGATTTCGACAATCGAACCACAAAGCCGTGCGTCTTTGTTGGCGACATCGAACGGTAATGGGAGTCCGGTGAGTGTGCTCTCGAGAACATTGTCGATGCGGCGACCGATGATGCTTTCGCGCGGGCCGGTCATACCAACGTCGCATTGAAACGCCGTGCCGAGCGGAAGAATTGACTCGTCGGCGGTCGCCACATGGGTGTGAGTTCCAAGCACGGCACTTACTCGACCGTCGAGGTAGCGCCCCATGAGCTGCATTTCGCTGGTCGCTTCGGCATGAAAGTCGACAAGGCGACATTTCACGTCGCTAGGAATCTGAGACAAGACAACGTCGATCGCACGAAACGGGCTGTCGACCGGTTTCATGAAAAGTTGGCCTAATACACAGCAGATGGCGAGTTGCCCACCGGTGGCGTTTCGCAACACGGCCCAGTTCCTGCCGACCGATTCGCCCGGTAGGTTGGCCGGTTTGACGATGTTGCTTTCGCTTTCGAGAATCTTATAAATCTCGCGGCGGCGATAAGCGTGGTCGCCCAGCGTAATGCCATCGACGCCGGCGGCGATGATCTCGCGATAATTGGCCGGAGTCAGACCCGAACCGCCGGCCGCGTTCTCGGCATTGGCAACAACAAAATCGAGCGATTCGTCGGCGCGCAATTTCTCCACAGCTTGCTTGACAATGTCACGCCCCGGCTTGCCGACGATGTCGCCGATAAATAGTAACCGCACGCCAAGCTCCTTCGGCTACTTGGCCATTTCGGTGTAGCGACTCTCGCGAATCATCGTCACTTTGATTTCGCCCGGATAGGTAAGTTGTTGCTCGAAGGCCTGGGCAATGTCGCGGCAGATTTTCGCGGCCGTCTCGTCGGTTGTCGCCCCCGTGTTGGCGATCACCCGCACCTCGCGCCCCGCCTGAATTGCGAACGCCTGATGCACACCCTCGAAGCTGGTGGCGATTGCTTCGAGTTCTTGCATTCGTTTGATGTAGCGATCGAGATTTTCGCGACGCGCGCCGGGTCGCGACGCACTGCACGCATCGGCGGCAGCCACCAGAACGGTATAGGGCATGTCGGAGCGAATGTCGTCGTGGTGTCCGAGTGCGGCGTGAACGACGACTTCGTTTTCTCCGTAACGCTTGAGCAAGTCGGCCCCGATTTTCGGGTGCCCGCCCTCGGCATCGTGGTCGGCCGCCTTGCCAATGTCATGCAGCAATCCAGCACGTCGAGCGAGGTCGCCATCCATCCCCATTTCTTCGGCCAACATGCCCGTCACAAAGGCAACCTCAATTGAATGCCGCAAGACATTCTGGCTGTAACTTGTGCGATACCGCAACCTCCCCAGCAACTGAATCACCTTGGGGTGCAGACCATGTACGTCGGCTTCTTGCGCCGCTTCTTCGCCATACTTCTTGAGTTCCTTCTCAATCTCGGCTTCCGTTTCGACAACCAGTTCTTCGATGCGGCTCGGGTGAATTCGCCCATCGGCAATCAGCTTGGCAAGCGAAATGCGGGCAATTTCACGCCGCACGGGATCGAACGCACTCACGATCACAACCCCCGGAGTGTCGTCGATAATGACATCGACGCCGGTCGCTTTCTCGAAGGCGCGGATGTTGCGACCCTCGCGACCGATGATGCGGCCCTTCATTTCGTCGCTCGGAATATCGACGGTGCTGGTGGTCGAGTCAGCCGTGTGGGCGGCAGCGAATCGCTGGATCGACGTGATGAGTAGTTCACGGCCCTTCTCTTCGACTTTCTCTTCGATTGCCTTCTGGGCCTTGATGATGAGCGCCCCCTGTTCGTTGGCAAGCTGAGTGTCGAGCCGTGAGAGCAATTCCTTTTTTGCTTCTTCTGGCTTCAGGCCACTAAGTTGGTGCAGCGTTTGTCGTTGAACATCGAGCAAGTTATCGAGTTCTTTCTGGCGACGAATCACTTCCTCGGTTCGTTCTGCCATTTTGCGCTGGTTGCTTTCAACCATTCGCTCTTGCTTCGAAAGTTGGTCGATACGCTGCTGTAACTGGTCTTCGTGTTTGTCGAGCATTCGCTCGCGGTTGTGGATTTCTTGTCGCTGATCGTTGAGTTGCGATTCGATCTTACTTTTTTCCTGTAAAGCCATTTCTTTCGCGTCGATAGCCGCGTCTTTGCGGATGCCAGCGGCTTCGAGTTCGGCATGTTCGCGAATCGCGCGCGCTTCTTTTTCGATGTCGCGGTGTCGCAGCAAGTCGAGGCCTTTGACGATGCCCGCACCACCCAGCACGCCTAACACCAACGCGACGACCGTCTGCCACGTGATGCCCCCCCCTTCGGTTTGGGCGAGCATACCAGTGAAATGTTCTACCATAAGGACGTTTATCATTGCGGTTATCTCCCGTCGCAATTGACTTGTCGAACCAGTAAGGGTCGACAGGTTAGTTGTTGTGTGACGGCAACCACACCCACGGTCGAGAGACATTCGATCAAAGAGGCCGCACAGCAATCACGCACAGCCCAAAGACACGCGACCAGCGGTCGCGACCCGGCAAACAGAAAAAAATGGGGAGCTGAGGAGTGTTGACTAACCCGTCGCTGACGCATGGGGCACCAGCAGCAGTCGCCAGCTTGCAAATTGCGGCCACCAGTGGTCGATCGGCGGTCGCTTGCGACGACCACCAATCGGTGTTGCGAAGGTACTCTCCCAAGGGGAAAAGTGCCGCGAATCAGTCATGTCAAACCGCACTTTGTTGATCTTTGGTACCGAATGCCGCGGCAATCGGCTAACCGCAACAGCCATCGTGGGTCGTTGGAATTTGCCTCGCTGCGACGCAGCTAGCAAAAACGCGACCAAGATGGCGGCTTCGACGCCAAACACAAAAATTGCTACCATTTTTCTCGGAATCATCTGCCGAGCTACCTGTCTTTGGTTGCGTGGTCGCGGCGAAACCAGTTTGCCGTTGCCCGTCGCATTTCTGAAGGGTAGGGGTTGCCCTGTCGATCTGCCAGCAAATCGCCGCAAGTTGTTGCGGCGCTGACATTTCGACGTTGGTATGATGTTACCAAATCGGTGCCCGATCGCAACACGAACTTAACACGAATGGCGACCTGTGTGATGGACGCGAAGCGACCAACTGGGGAAATGGGTAGTTTAGCGAAGACTTTGGCCGTCGAATCGCTTTGCCAGGCGATCGTCTGCCAATGGACTGACCTCGCCCAGCGCCCCGAACCGGTCGTCATCGCGACGTCTGGCGGCAGCGACAGCGTGGGGTTGGCGTTGGCAGCGGCGCGAGTTCGATCAAAGCAATGCCGCAACCCGCTCGTTATCGCCCACTTCAACCATCGCTGGCGGGGCGCACAGTCTGACGCCGATGCCGATTGGGTCGCCCAGTTTGCCGACTCGTTGGGCCTCGCTTGTCAAATTGGTACCGCCAACTCTGGCGATCAGACGTCGGAAGAGAACGCCAGAAACCAGCGGTACAGGTTCTTACAGCAAGTCGCCGACCGGTGGGGTGCCCGCTACGTGGCGACGGCACACACTCGCGATGACGTCGTCGAAACAGTGCTGATGCGGTTGCTCCGCGGCACCGGTCTGCGAGGTCTTTGTGGCATTCCCGTTCGCCGCCAATTAAGCAGCGATGTTACGCTCGTTCGCCCACTGCTGAGCGTATCGAAGTCCAAAATCGAGACTGCATTACGTGAAATCGGCCAAGATTGGCGGATCGACTCGTCCAATGCGACCCAGCAGTTTACGCGAAATTGGCTGCGCAACGGTTTGCTACCTCAAATTCGCGAGCGGTTACCTCACGATGTCGACGAAGCGATTGGTAACTTGTCGAGGCAGGCAGCCGAGTGGAGCGATTGGCACGCTGTGCTAGCGGTCGAGTTGGCTAATCGACATGCGACGCTAACTATCGATCAAAATGGCCAACGCGTGCAGGTCGACACGAAGGGTTTGTTGGACGAGTCAGTCGCGGGAGCGCCAATTCCCAGCGTCCTGGTTCGAGAGGTGGCCCGAGCCATCTGGCAACAGGCTGGTTGGCCGCTACAGGCAATGGGGCAGGTGCAGTGGTTGCAAGTCGAAGCGGCCTTTCGCGCGCAGCATCTGCCAGCACAAGAGCTGCCAGGCGGAATTCGCATTTCACGCGAATCCGAGCGGTGCATGCTAGCGGGGCCGTAGTTTGTTTGCCTTGACCTTGCGGCTTGCCAATTCGTACAGTCCGCCCTCAAGTGCGCGCATGCCGCGGGCGCTCCGCTTCGTCACCCTGACGGCGAACTGACATTTTCGTTTCGCTCATCAATGCGTGCTGGTTTGTATTTCGCCGGATTTTCATTCTGGCGATTGTCGTCGTCGTTGCGCTGGCGGGTTATTTCTATCTCCGTATGAACGACGAGATTCGTCGCTACGCCGAGCGTTTCTTGGCGACCCACTACAGCGACCTCGATGTGCGTGTTGGTGGTGCATCGTTCGATGCATCGCGAGGTGTGACGCTGCGCGACGTCGTCATTAGCCAAAAACACGCCGACGGCGCGATCGCGCCGCTACTGCGCGTCGAAAAACTTCAGCTTATTGGTCAGTTCGATGCAGAGAATTTGGTAACTGGCAAACCGCGAATCGACGAGATCGTGTTCACCCGCCCCAAGTTATGGGCCACGATAAATGGACGCGGTGAATGGAACATCGCGCAACTGCTGCCACCACCCCCAGCGGGCGTGTCTCCCGCCGACATTCGTATCGATGCGGCCATCGTCGTTGTTACGACGAACGACGCGACTAAGTTGCCATTCTTGATCGACGGCGTCAACGCGACGGCAACGCAACGAATAGATGGCCGACTGTCGCCTATCATCCGCGTCCATATCGAACAACAGTCGTCGCGCGCCGAGAGTGTTGTCGCCGATGTCGATTTTGATACTCGCGACAGTCGCTTGACCGGCGATTTAGCCGTCACGGGACTGCGTGTCGATACAGAATTGCTCGCCACGTTGCCTGGCATTACGGCCGATCATCTGCGGGGCATCGATTGCTCGGGCCGCGCCGGGCTGACGGCAAAATTTACTAAACTGGTGGGCCAGCCGCTCGATTGGCAAGTCGACTACAAAATCGTCGATGCGCGTATCGCGGTCGAACGCCTTCCGAGGCAGTTCACACAAATCGCTCTCGATGGAAAAGTGACACCCGAAACCATTTCGGTAACCACAGCTTCGGCGCGATTTGGACGGGCGCAGTTTTTCGCCGCCTGCAATGGCAATGGTTGGCAATCGGGGGGCGAGTTCGCCTTGCAGTGCCGGGCGCGCGACCTGCCGGTCGATAGCACGCTGCACGACGTATTGCCGCGCCGCAGTCAACGTCTCTGGGCACGATTCTTGCCACATGGCGTCGTCGATGTCGATTGTGCCCTGCGGATGAATGCCGAGGGCATTCGCCCCGAGCGTGTCGCTGTCACCTGTCGCGATGCAAGTTTCGAAGATCACGAAAAATTTCCCTATCGCGTCGAACAAGCGGCAGGCAGGCTTGTTTACAGCATTGCCGCGGGCGAGGGTCGACTTGAAATCGCGCTCGATGGGATGGCCGTGAACCGGCCGGTGAGCATTCGTGGCGAACTCGGTGAACTCCCCTGTTTTTGCCAGTTCTGCGACGATGGTCTCGATGACGGGCTCGTCGGCGGGCCACTGCCGTCGATGCCCGCCGGTTGGATTCGCATCGCTTGCGAGCAGATTCCGATTCATGAGCGGTTGCTCGCGGCATTGCCCGACCGCGCCGAACAGACGGTGCGGTCGCTCGATCCTCACGGGCCGATCTCCGTCGTTTGGCAAATCGAACGTTCGCGAGAGCTAGGGGCTCCGCCACACACCACCACCGACCTCGAGCTACACGACTGCGAAGTCCGCTACGAAAAGTTTCCCTACCCCCTCTCGCACATCACCGGAAAGCTGCACGAATCGGACGGCGAATGGACAGTGACGAACGTCGTCAGCCAACCAACCGCGCAAGGCGGCTCGATCAATTGCCAGGGCCGTTGTACGACCAACGATCAGGGACTGGCACTGCAGCTCGAATTCGCTGGCGACAACTTGCCACTCGACGACCATCTGCGGGTCGCCTTGCCCGATCATTTGCAATTGGCTTGGAAACAGTTCCGGCCCAGTGGTCGCGTCAACTTTCGCGCTAGTGTCGCCTACGCGACGGGCCAGTCGCAACCCGATGTTTCGCTCGCAGTCCAACCGGCCGAGCGGAGCTGCTCGATCCGCCCCGATTTCTTCGACTATTCGCTCGAACAACTCGACGGAACCATCATCTATCACCAAGGCGTCGTCTCCCTCAGGGAGTTGCGAGCATCGCATGGGCGGACCACCCTCGCGACCGATGGCAAGTGGCGTAGGAACGAACTGGGCGGTTGGCGGCTCGACCTCTCAAAGCTGTCGGTCGATCGACTCACAATCACTCGCGACTTGGTGCTCGCCGCGCCGCAAAGCCTTCGACAAGCGCTCGAAAAAGTTCAACCCGGCGGCAGCTTCGCCATTCACGATGGCACACTCGCATTCACGCAGCCAAGCGAAGGATCGACGCAATTTGCCTCGAATTGGAACTTAAAACTCGATTGCCACCAAACCGATCTCGACGTTGGTATCGAGCTAAACGACGTTTCAGGTATGGTGCATTTCGTCGGCGAGTCGACTCCAGCGGGCAGCTACAACAACGGTCAGCTCATGCTCGACTCGGCGTTTTGGCAGGGTGTGCAGTTGACCAATATTCGCGGGCCCATTCGTGCCGAAAAAAATCGCACGCTGCTGGGACAGAGCGTGAGCAAAGTAACCGGTCAAACGCCGGCCCGCATCGAAGCCGACATCTCGGGGGGGAAGCTCGGGCTCGACGCGATTGTCTGGCACGATGGCCGCACACGATATAATCTGGCGGCCTCGGCGTCTGGCATCGATCTCGGGCGGCTCATGCACGAGCAATTCCACAGCACCACCGAACTATCGGGCAAAGTGCAAGGTGAAATCACGCTCGGCGGAGTGGGGCCGTCGGTCGACCTAATGCAAGGCAGCGGCAGCGTGAAAATCACCGAGGCGAAAATCTACGAATTACCCGTGTTGGTTTCGCTACTCAAAGTTCTCCGTAATCGATCGCCCGATACGACCGCCTTTGATACTTGTGAGGCCAATTTCGAGATGTCGGGCAAACAAATCGAATTTCAACAGCTCAACTTGGTCGGCGATGCCGTAAGCTTATATGGTCGGGGCGAAGCCAACTTCGATCACGAAATCGACCTCGTGTTCCACAGCATCGTTGGGCGACACGATTGGAACGTGCCGATGTTGCGGTCGTTTTTGGGAAGCGCCAGCGAGCAAATACTACAAATCGAAATTGAAGGGACGCTCGAACATCCCGAAACTCGTCGACGCGCGTTGCCGGCTGTAAGCTCATTGATCGAACAGATTAGCAACGAAGGAATCAGCCCCAGCAATCCGGATCGAGCGGCCGCTCGCGACAATAGCCCCTCCACTCAGCCCCCAACAATACCGCGATAACCAACAGCGGCGCTTGCCCTTGAGCACCAGGAGCGAAGAAATGAGCATTGTTCCTCAGGCGTCGGGTCTCGTCAGTAGCGCTGCCGGTTCGTCGCTCTCGCAAACGGGCGCGAGTGCCGAACGATCGGGACGCGATGGGGCGACAACCGACCGCGTACGCGCCGTGACACAAGCCGCCGAAGTGGCGGCAGGAGTGGGCAAATCCGATGCCGACCAAGAAACCGGCGATCGCGACGCCGATGGCCGGCGAATGGGGGATGCGCCAGAGAAACACGCAGAAGCGGCAACCGCCGAAGAACAAACGCCGCATCGCCCGGCCGATCCCAAAGGCGTGAGTGGCAATTCGATTGATCTGGTGGGGTGATGCGGGGCGGTTGCAGAAAATGCGACTGGCTCTGCACCGAGTTGTATTGGAGCCAGGAATCAGTCGAAAGTGCGGTGCCAGTCGCATTTTCTTCAGCCTCTGCTTGGGTATCGGGGGACGACGTTTGGGAACGAGTTAGGTCGCGGCTATTTCAGTCTGCCGAAAAACTCTATAATTACCCCGACCCCCGACCCCTATACCCCCCCCAAAGGCTATGCGTTTCACAAAAATGCAGGGTGCCGGCAACGACTATGTCTATGTCGATTGCTTTAGCGATGCCGAGCCCGAGAATCCGATTGAACTGGCCATGCGTATTGCTGACCGACATTTTGGCGTCGGTGGCGATGGACTGATTTTGATTTGCCCCAGTGAAATCGCCGATGCCGAGATGAGGATGTTCAATGCCGACGGGTCGTACAGCCAAATGTGCGGCAACGGCATCCGCTGCGTCGCCAAGTACCTGTACGACCACGGTATTTGCCCTCGCGAACAACTCAAAATCGTCTCGGGAAGCTGCACACTCACGCTCGATCTCGAAATCGTGGGGGGCAAAGTCGAGCGAGTTCGCGTTGACATGGGCCCGCCAATTTTGGAGTCTGCTAAGATTCCCACCACGCTTGTGGGCAATCCGCCGGTTGATGTACCGCTCCCGATTGTTGGGATCGATCTCAAGGGCACAGCGATTTCGATGGGCAATCCTCATTGCGTCGTCTATCGCGAAGCGCTCACCGATCACGAAGTTCATACCATCGGTCCGCAGATTGAAGTTCACGAAGTATTCCCCGAGCGGGTGAATGTCGAGTTCGTTCAAGTGATTTCGCCAACCAAAGTGAAACAACGCACCTGGGAACGGGGTAGCGGTGAAACGCTGGCCTGCGGAACCGGCGCAAGTGCCGTTTGCGTCG
>JBGSWC010000299.1:0-11421 GCA_041752635.1 Pirellulales bacterium
GAAAATTCCGTCATGTGCATCTACCACTCGTAACAATGTGCGCAGTGGAACCGATTGAGGCGGAGACGTTAAACGGTTAGGTCTCCTTCAAACTCATCAAGAATTCGGCGTTCGACTTCGTCTTGCGGAGCTGCTTAATAAGCAGTTCCATCGCGTCGACCGGATTCATCTCGCTAATCACGCGGCGGAGAACCGATATTCGACGGTGCTCTTCGGTTTCGAGCAACATTTCTTCGCGGCGGGTGCCGCTGCGGGCGACGTCGATCGAGGGATAAATCCGTTTGTCGACCAGGGCTCGGTCGAGGAAGATCTCTTGATTGCCGGTTCCTTTGAACTCTTCGAAGATCACTTCGTCCATGCGGCTGCCGGTCTCGATGAGCGCGGTGGCGATGATCGTCAGCGAGCCCCCCTCTTCGACCTTGCGGGCTGAGCCGAAAAACTTTTTGGGCCGCTGCATCGCGTTGGCGTCGATGCCCCCCGAGAGCACCTTGCCCGATTGGGGGCATTCGCTGTTCCAAGCGCGAGCGAGCCGGGTGATTGAATCGAGGAAGATGACGACGTCTTTGCCATACTCGACCATCCGCTTGGCCTTTTCGATGACCATCTCGGAGACTTGTACGTGGCGGGCGGCCGATTCGTCGAAGGTGCTGCTAATGACCTCGCAGTTGGGGCCTTTGACCTCGCGTTCCATGTCGGTCACTTCTTCGGGTCGCTCGTCGATGAGCAGCATAATGACGTAGGCATCGGGGTAGTTGATGAGCACCGACTTGGCCATTTTCTGCATCAAAATCGTTTTGCCCGCTCGTGGGGGACTGACGATGAGGCCGCGCTGGCCGAAACCGATCGGCACGATCATGTCGATCACCCGCATGTCGATCTCGTCGGCGGTCGTCTCCATATTGATTCGCGAGTCGGGATGGATCGGCGTGAGATCGTCGAAGGCGACCTTCTTGGCCAGCACGTTGGGATCGTCGCCGTTGACCGACTCGACGCGGAGCAGTGCGAAGTAGCGTTCGTTTTCTTTGGGAGGTCGAATCGTGCCGGCGACCATCGCCCCGTTCTGCAGTCCAAAGCGGCGGATCTGGCTCGGTGAGACGTAAATATCGTCGGGACACGACAGATAATGAAAATCGGCCGATCGCAAAAAGCCAAAACCGTCGGGCAGAATCTCGAGCGTCCCTTGCCCGAACATCATGCCGTTGAGCTTGACGCGTGTCTTGAGGATTTTGAAGATTAGGTCGTGCCGCTTGAGACCGGCGGCATCGGGCACCTTTTCGCGCTCGGCGGTGGCAATGAGCTCGGGCATGGCCATCTGCTGCAGCTCAGCAACGTAGACATTGCTGTCAAGATTGTCGGTCTGGGCGAGCGATTCCCCGGCGCGACGCACGCGCTCGGCCGCCTTTTCAAGCTCCTCAGCAATCGAGAGCGGTTCTTCCCGCTCCAGCTTCGAGAGGAGTTGGGGGTCGATATGCGGACCAGCGGAGCCACCCGACCGGGGACGACGGGGTCCGGTTCGCGAGCGGTCGGTACGAGGTGTGCGATTACCATCGGCCATGATGGTCAAACTCCTGAGAATAGATTTTTGGAGGGAAGGAGCGACGCACCGGCGGCGGTAACGCCAGGAAAGGAGGGGGTTATCAGCGCGAAAAGTTACGAGGTGGGACAGCAGGATGAGTTTCGTTGGGTGCTTCATCAGCCATCCAAACGAACAGCAGCCAGTATTATGGCAGAAAACTGCGTCGTAGGGAAAGCCAAAAATTCGGTGATTGCCGTTTTTGCGGTTTCACACGCGTTCTTCTAGTAAAGGCTCGATCTCGGCACGCCAAAACTTGGCGACTTCGCTCCGCAAATCGTCGAGCGATCCGTCGTTGACGATGACGTGCGTTGCCGCCGCACGTTTATCAGCCAAACTGGCCTGGGCCTGCTCGCGACGCGTCAGTTCCAGGGCCGTCCAGCCGCGTTTGGCTGCCACTTCGTGGCGAATCTCGACCGGCGTGTCAATAAACAAGTTGAATGGGCAGCGCTCGTGCCAACCGACTTCGAGCAGCAAAGGGACATCGATCACGAATACTCGCTGCCCAGCAAGCGACTCCATGTCGATACGACGATTCATTTCGAGACGCACGAGCGGATGGAGTATCGATTCGAGCCACTTCCGCTCGGCTTCGCCCCCTAGCGCGAAGACTCGTTCTGCCACACCCCTGCGAACGACCCGTCCCTCGTCGTCAACGACCCCCCTGCCCCACCGCGTTTGAAGCTGGGCGGTGACTTCGGGCTGATTCAATTGCTCGTGGGCAATCCGATCGGCATCAATGACTTGGGCTCCCCGATCGCCCAGCATCTGCGCAACCGTCGATTTGCCGCCGGCAATGCCGGCCATGACGCCGATGAGGATGGGTTCAATCATTGCTTTTGGGCTGCGGGTGCGGGGTTTTAACGCAAAGACGCGGAGACGCAAAGAAGCGCAGAGAAGGAAAGGGCGTAGAAAATAAAATGACCCATTGACTCGTGCCGATCTTCGCTAGATATGGTTTGCGATTCGCGGCGACTGTCGATACTTACTAGAATATCGATTGTGGCCTACAGCGAGTCGAAAAAATCTCCTTACCGATTCGAGTCACCCCAAAAATCTCTGCGCTTCTTTGCGTCTCCGCGTCTCTGCGTCGAAAAAATCTAAACATCCGCAATCGCATCGCAATCGGCCCAATTCGCGCCTGCTTTTACATCGACCTTGAGCGGAACGCGCAATTGGGCGACCGTTTGCATTTCTTCACGCACGAGTCGGGCCAGCTCGTCGACTTCTTGGGCCGGCACATCGAATAGCAACTCGTCGTGAATCTGCAAAATCATCTTTGCACCGAGCTGGCTTTCGCGCAACCGTCGGTCGACAGCTAGCATTGCCAGTTTAATCAAATCGGCGGCGGTGCCTTGAATGACCGTGTTCACGGCGGTCCGCTCGGGCATCGTGAGCTGTAATACCTGAGGTTGTTTATCGAATAGTTGGCCCCTCTCCGGCACGATAGAACGCACACCCGCGATCGCCCGGCGGCGGCCCAGGAGCGTGCTGACGTAGCCTTGCCGTCGACAAGTCGCCAGCGTCTCGTGCATGAAATGGCCGACGCCCGGATAGCGGGCAAAATATTCGGCTATGAATCGGGCCGCTTCGTCTTTGCTGATGCCCAGGGCTTTGGCGAGTCCGAAGGGACTTTGCCCGTAAATAATGCCGAAATTCACCGCTTTCGCCGCCCGACGTTGTTCGGAAGTCACTTCGTCGAGGCCGATGCCATTCACCTGGCTAGCGACGAGCGTGTGAATGTCTTGGTCGTTGGCGAACGCAGTGGCGAGCGTTTCGTCTTCGCTAAAGTGAGCCAACACACGCAATTCAATCTGCGAGTAGTCGGCCGCCAACAGCCGCCAGCCTGCTTCGCGTGGCACGAATGCGGCGCGAATCTCGCGTCCCTCTTTGGTCCGCACCGGAATGTTCTGAAGGTTTGGGTCATTGCTGCTCAGCCGACCGGTCGCGGCAACCACCTGGTTGAGCGACGTATGGACCCGCCCACTCTCGGCGTTCACCATCACGGGCAACGCATCGACATAGGTATTCTTGAGTTTTGCATACTGGCGATGTTCGATGATCTTCGCCGGCAGCGGATGCTGGGGGGCGAGCTCTTCGAGCACACTCACGTCGGTGCTTGCCCCGGTCTTAGTCTTTTTGAGGACCGGTAATCTGAGTTCGTTGAACAGCACGTCGGCCAATTGCTTGGGCGAGGCGATGTTGAATGGATGACCCGCGAGTTCTTCGATCTCGATTTCGAGTTCCTTAAGTCGTTTGGCATAGCGCTCGCTCAACTTGCCGAGGTGGGCTGAATCGATGCGGATGCCTTCGTATTCGAGATTAGCCAGCACCGCGACAAGCGGGACTTCGAGGTCGCGGTTAAGTTCTTCGAGTCCCTCGGCTTGCAAACGCTCGCGGAGCAATGGCATCAGCCGCAACGGTACGTCGGCGTCTTCGCCGGCGTACGCCCCCACGTCGGCCACCGGCACATCGGCCATACTCTTTTGCTGTTTCCCTTTGCCAATCAGCGAACTGATTTTGGTATTCTCGTGCCCCAGGTATTTGACCGCCAGCTCATCGAGCCCGTGGCTTCGCTCGCCGGCGTCGAGCAGATAGCTGGCGATCATCGTATCGAAGGCAATGCCGCGAAGTTCAACGCCCACGCCGCGAAAAACGATCGCGTCGTATTTGAGGTTTTGCCCCACCTTGGGCAATTCGTCGGATTCAAGCAGCGGTCGCAATAGTTCGATGGTCGTATCGAGGTCGAGAACCGTGTCGCCCGCCGGACCTGCGACAGGAAGGTAATAAGCCTCCCCCGGCACCCACGCCAGCGAAACACCGACCAGCTTAGCGGCTCGTGGATTGGTGCTGGTCGTCTCGGTATCAATCGATAACGGAGTGTCGGCAGGTATACGACTCACCAGCTTCTTTAGCTCATCGAGCGACGAAACGACTCGGTAGTCGGCAACCCACTCGCTCGACGTCTGTTTGTGCTCGGCCAAGTTGAGCACCCGGTCGGTCAGCGAGCGAAAACCAAAATCGTTGAATAGTTCGGCGAGCCGCTTCCCCTGGTAGCCACTCGGCTCGGCGGTGCCCCAGTCGAACTCGAACGGCACCCGGGTGTCGAGTTTCACTAAATCTCGCGATAGCAACGCCTGGTCGCGAAACTGTTGCAGGTTTTGGCTGCGTTTCGCTCCCTTTACGCTGGCCGCGTTGTCCAGCACGTTCATTAAGGTGCCGTACGTGTTGAGCAATTCCGCAGCGATTTTCGGTCCAATCAAGGGGACTCCCGGCACGTTGTCTATTTTGTCGCCGACCAGCGACTGAAAATCAATCACCTGATCGGGGCGAATTCCCCAGTCATCGGCCAGCGCCGCAGCGTCATAGACTTGGTTCTTGCGAATATTGAAGACCCGCACATGGTCAGTGATGAGTTGGCGACAATCTTTGTCCCCCGTCACGACATAGCAGTGAGCCCCCACCTCGTCGCACTCGCGGGCGAGCGTCGCCAGCACATCGTCGGCTTCGTAGCCCGCCACGCTGACCACCGGAATCGCGAGCGCATCGAGCACCTCGCGAATTTTGGGAATCTGGCTCCGCAGCTCGCTTGGCATTTCGCTTCGCTCGCCTTTGTAGGCTGCGAACAACTCGTGGCGAAACGTGTCGCCGTGCGGGTCAAACGCACAAACGAGCCGGTCGGGGCGTTTTTCTTCGATCAGGAATAACAGGTCGCGGACAAAACCGAACACCGCGTTGACTGGCTCGCCCTTGGGGCTGGTCATGTCAGGAATCGCGTGAAACACCTGAAAAATCAGCGAGTGGGCATCGACGATATAAACCGTGTGGCCAGCCGCGAGCGAGCGATTGTCGTCGCCATCGGAAGAGTCAAGTGGCAGGTTCCGCTGAGCGTTGGCCATAAGGATTGCTGGAAGAATCGCCAGAAGAACTAATATTACCGGAAGAACTGCGACACAAATCGCCCCCATTGCGGTGGTGTCCGGGCCGGTTATACGCGTTTCGTTGACACTCGTTAATCCCCTGAATAGACTTGGTTTAAGTCAAATCCGCTATCCGCGTCAAAGGTTGCCTGCCGGCATCGCGCGTGGTTGGTGCGGCCGATTGTCTTTTCGATTTGTTGATCCACTTAACCGCTCGAAGGTGAGCCCTCGCTGGCACGACTGCCGCTGTGAGAGCGACTCATCAAGGAATAGGACGCGAAGCATGGCCAAGGGTCAGGACCAAACACTCCAAATCTTTTTGATCTTCTTTACGATCCTGCTTATCGGATTCATGGCAGCGACGTATTTCATGTTTAGCTACTGGTCGGCGGCTGAAAAAGAATTAGAGAACACTAAGACGCAACTCTCCGATGCCAACTCGGCCAAATTGTCGCTGCAATCGGAAAACGAAGCTTATCGAACGAATATGGGCTTCGGTCAATTTGATAATCTCGATGCAGTGAAAGAACAATTCGAGGCTGACATGCAAAAGTATGCCGGCACGTTCGGCGAAGCCGACAAAAAGTATCGCCGGGTGCTCGAAATCATGTTTACCGAGAACCAAAAGTTCGCCCTCGACCAAGCAAACGATAAAGCCAAGATTAAGGAACTCGAAGACAAACTGTCGCAAATCGTCAGCGAAAAGGAAAAACAGATTGCTAGCTACGAAGCCGAACTCAAAAAAGTCAATCAAGATGCCGCCGGCGAGCGCGACAAATTCAATCAGCAGCGCAAGGCGCTTGAGGCCGAACAAGCCCAGCTTGCAAAAACGCTGGCCGAACAGCGAACAAAGTTCGATACGGAGCGGACGAAGTTAAGCGACCAAATTTCGAAACTCAATTCCGAAATGGTCGCCATGCAACGCACCATCGATAAGCAAAAAACGCTCATCGCTCGCGATGACCCCAGCTTCGAAGTCCCCGATGGCGAGGTGAAGGTCGTCAACCAGGCCAATAGCACCGTTTGGATTAACCTCGGCGAAGCCGACGGCTTGCGGCGGCAGGTGACGTTTGCGGTAGTCGACACCAGCGCCAGCGACGTGGCCCAGGCCGAACCGAAGGGCAAGATCGAAGTCACGCGAATTCTCGGCGACCACATGGCTGAGGCGGTGGTCACCGAAGACGACCCCCGCAATCCAATTCTGCCCGGCGACCAGATTTTTAGCCAAGTCTGGCATCGAGGCCAAGAATTGCACTTCGCCTTTACCGGCAAGATCGACCTCAACGGCGATGGTCGCGACGACACGGCCCAAGCCCGCGACCTCGTAAATCTCAACCTCGGCGTTGTCGACGCTTACGTCGAAAAGGACGGCAAGATCGCCGGCGAAATGTCAGTCGAGACTCGCTACCTCGTGCTGGGTGAATTTCCCGAAAGCATCAACGACGCCCCGCTCCGCGCCGCTTGGGAGAAAATGACCAAAGACGCCAACGCGAAGGGGATCGAAACGATAAGTCTCGTCGACTTCGTGAACCAAATGGGATACAAGGCTCAGGATCGCTCTGTGCAACTCGGCCCCAACGCCCGGTCACAAGACTTCCGCCCCAGGCCCAATGCCGCTTCGTCGGAAATGCGACCACGCTCGCCTTACATCACACCGTAGTCACACATCAGTTGCTTGAGCCGATGGCGCTAGCTGCGGATTTTCGAGACATCACCCGCGGCTAGCGCCATCGGCTCAAAGCCCGGAATGGCTCGGTTCGGTGCGTGATCTGTTTTCTGTTCGACGCCTTTCGCCGCGAAGTCGTCAGTCCCAGCAAACAGCCGCTCGCGCAGCCATTCGAGCCGCAGTTGCTGTTCGCTCGAAAGTTCATTGCCGACATCAACTAGCCGCGATGGTTGCAAGAACAACACCGCCGGCGTCTCCACTTGCTGCGACTTCGCCACGGCCGAGAGCAGACTCCGCGACTTGCGATCGAGCCGATGAGCCCGGCACAACTCGAAGAACAACCCGTTTTGCCCCCGTGCGAACCAGCCCTCATTGCGGAGGTGTTGCAATAATGCCAGCAGTGCAAAGAACCCGCTCAGGATCGCAATCAGGCCGACGAATGCAACGCCATCGCTCCACGAGAATTGAGCGTGTTCGCCGCTAAACCGATCGCCTAAGCGGCTCCACGTTTCGGTCGCACTATTCATCGCGGCTCCTTGTTGGCCAAACTAGCGGCACGGCGAACTGCACCATGAGCGTCGCGGCTCGCCATTTCGATTGCATCGAGCGCTACCGGATCTTCGCAACCTGCTAGCGCCTCGACCGCCGCTGCGCGAATCGCCACGTCTTTGCTGGCGGCCAATTGGGCTAATTCTCCCACGACATTGCAAGTGAGGTTTAAGGCTCGCACCATCGCAATCGCCCGGAGCCGTCGGTTGACTGTCCCCCCTTGAAGTTCGCGAGCGAGCAGTTCCCGCGAACGAGGATCGACCGAGAGGGCGACCTGCCCGGCAGCGATGCGTTCGTCGGGCGTGAGCTCGTCGAACGTCGAAAGATAGTACAAAAAGCCCGAACCGCGCAGCGCCTTTCGGGCGACGCTCGCCACTTCGGCATCGAAGTCGTCGACAAACGTTGTGAGTTGATCGCGGGCCGCTTCGTCGTGCGTCTGTTCAAAGAGCCATGCACAGGCAGTGACCGCGACGAGCGGGTCGGCATCGTCGGCGAGCGTCCGCAGCACTTGTTCGCCGCGTGGAACATCGAGCTTACTCAGCACCACACACGCTTTCACGCGACCACGACCCCGTCCCGCTTCGAGCACCCGTCGACAGAACTCGAACACCTGCATTCGTGGCGCTCGCGAGTAAAAGGCGTGGTCGAGCAGCGCTGTTTGGCACGACTCGCTAAGCGCCCCGACAATGTCGCCGGTGCGGTCGAGCCAGCAAACCCTTCGCACGCGGCCAAGGTTGTCGAGCAGTCGGTGCGTGAGCGGTGTCGGATGCTCGGAAGCGATGAATTCGAGGTAGGCCACATCGCTTCGTGCGAGTACCAATTCCAGTAGCGGCAGCGGTGTGCCCCGGTTTTCGAGCATCCGCGACATCAACTCCCACGCGCTTCGCGAGGGGCTGGTTGTGAGCGCTTCGACAACCTTTTGGTGTGCCGCGTGAGTCGGATCTTGCAGCACACGCATGAGTACCGGGTTGTCGACGGGAGTCAGCAACAAGAAGCACTCGACGATCTCTTGCCGCTCGTGCGACGCAAAGGAGTCGACGCCCGCCGCGAGCTCGATGACCGCCGCGCGACGCTCGAATATCGGGTCGTGCAGCGAGCGATCGTGGCGATAGTCCTCGGCCTGTTCGTAGATGACGCGGGCGAGTTGTAAGCTTGTCGCCGCCAAACCATCGGCATAGGGATGCTCGGCTCGGGCCGCGTTGCGAATGACAGTCGGCAGCACATCGGTCAATTGATAGTGCAACGCAAACCGGCACGCATCGGCGATCAGCGGCTCAGCAGGATCGCTGATGATTTGGTTGATAACACCCCTCATGCTGTCGACCAACTCGCCGACAAGTGCTTGCTCGCGAGCGTCGAGTTGACGGAATAGCTCGAGCAACAGCCGCAGATTGGCCTCGATGGGCCGCGCGATGAGTGCATCGACAATGACACAGCGCAAGCTCTCGGGCAACTTCGCTGCCCTCGCGAGCAGCGCGTCGGCCGTCGGGTTGCGCGTGTGGCGCAGCACTCTGAGCGTCGCGTTTATGCCGGTCGTCGCGTTCTTGTTTACGAGGGCCATGCGTGCTTCGGATGGGAGGGCGACGCTCCTGCGGAGCCAAACCAGATGGGGGCGACGCTCTGGCGGAGCCAAGCCCAACTATTGATTTATCGTCAGCGCGGCCGTCGCCGATACAAGTCAATCGCCCGTCGCGTAGGTCCAGGGCAGCCAGCGAATGCCGTTTAGCGGGCAATGTGCTAAACTGTGAGGGTCGTAGCGATTGTTGCAGCCGCGCTTTGGAGAACGATGATGCCAACCGACCCGCTCAGTGCCCGCGAGATATTCGACCGCGAGTTTTTGGTGCTCCGCGCCAAAGTGCTCGAAATCGCTGCCGGTCTCGACCGCACCAGTCGTGCCGAGGGCAACCTCGACGACCACCCGAATCACAAAAAACTTCGCGCCGCGATCGAAGTCCTGCTCCGCGACGCCAATGACCGCGCCGAACAAGTGCAATTGATATTTAGCCGCCCTTACAGCACCAAGTGGCGCGAAGAGCTGAACGTCTGACCGACGCTAGGCCGAGTTAGGGCGACAGTCGCAAATCCGGCAACCGAGGTAGCAGGTACTAAACTGTTTTCGCACCCGTCCGCCGGAATCGCACGCCATTCTTGCAAACAGAACGCGGGCTTATTCCGCCTTACAACTAACCCCCAACCCCTCGCGAAGCAATGGACTACATCGACCCCCACATCCACATGGTCAGTCGCACGACCGACGACTACGAGACTCTTGCCCGCATGGGTTGCGTCGCAGTGAGTGAGCCCGCGTTCTGGGCTGGGTACGACCGCGGAAGCGTGGCAGGTTTTCGCGATTACTTCGAGCAGCTCACAACCTTCGAGCCCAAACGGGCCGGTTGGTCGGGCATTCAGCACTACACGTGGCTCTGCATCAATGCCAAAGAAGCCGAGAATGTGTCGTTGTCGCGCGAGGTGATCGCGATGATCCCCGAGTTCTTGGACCGCCCAGGTGTGCTCGGCATCGGCGAGATTGGCCTCAACAAGAACACGCCAAACGAAGCGACCGTGTTCCTCGAGCACATCGACCTCGCGATGAAGACCGACGAACAACTTCTCATCCACACGCCCCACCTCGAAGACAAATACCAGGGGACACGGATGATTCTCGACATGCTCACTAGCGACAGCCGCATCACACGCAGTCGGGTGCTGGTCGACCACGTCGAAGAACACACGGTGCGAGCCGTGCTCGAAGAAGGCTTCTGGGCCGGCATGACGCTCTACCCCGTCTCGAAATGCACCCCCCAACGCGCGGTCGACATCGTCGAACGCTACGGCCCCGAGCGCTTGCTGGTGAACAGCGCCGGCGACTGGGGCCCTTCGAAACCGACCGCCGTGCCCGATTTTATTCATGAGATGCGGATGCGCAGGCATAGCGAGTCGCTGATCAAGCGAGTGGTATATGACAATCCGCTCGAGTTTTTCGGGCAGAGCCGGGGGTTTGAGTTTGTGCGGCGGGGGTAGGAATTGGCGATCCGCAGGTTAAGGAGGTGATTGATGAACGCTATTTGGGTGATTTCGCCTTTTTCAAATAAATATCCAGACGAGTGGGAACGGATATGGCGCTTCAATCTCGCGCACGGAATCGCATCACTCGGTTTTCGCAGACTTGGCAATTGCAAAAACCTCGATCTGGACACAATGGTTGTTCGTCACCGACAGGCCTACCCAGATTGGCACGGACGTGAATACAACGATTGTCACCAAGTCGCTCGCTTTTACTCGGAGATTCAACTTGGCGACTTAGTACTGACACGACGGGGTACATGGATACTGGCTGGCATCGGCAGGGTTATAACTCGACCATATTACGACGACCAATTGACTGTTGATGTGTTTCCGGATGGCATCGCGTACCCAAACCATATTGGTGTTGATTGGCAGCAGAGTCCAAGGGATGTCAATTTCGGCCGCCAAATCTTCGGACTTTCACCTTATTGCGCCATGGAGAAGAAGCGATTCCTAGCACTGGCGGAAGAATTCAATCTCGGCGACTTCGCTACTTCACTATTGACATGAACAGTGGCGCTTCGTGCCGTGCTGATCTCTCCGAGCAGCATATACTTCGCACCATCTCCTTGCGTGTCGCCCAGCCCCCTCACCCCGGCCCTCTCCCTCTGAGGGGAGAGGGAGCAGGATAAGTCTCGGCGCGCTCC
>JBGSWC010000300.1:0-19642 GCA_041752635.1 Pirellulales bacterium
CGCGCGCGTGCTGGGCCAGCAGGCCCGACCGCTGCGACGCCTGCCACGCACTGAGCCCAGTGGCGATCGCCACCAGCAGGGCAAGCACGGCCAGCATCCGGCCCAGTACAACTCGGTTGCGACGCACCGCTTTGTAAATTCGTTCCCGAATCGACGGCTCGCGAGTTAACTTTAGCGGTTCGTCGCGCAATTGCCGTTCCAACTCGTCGGCCAGCTCAGCCGCCGACTGGTAGCGATGGTTGACGTCGGCCGCCAGGCACTTTTCGACAATCGCCGCCGCACTCGGCGGAACATCAGGCGACACACGGCGCAGCGGTACGACGCCCGCGTTGCGAACATCGATCATGGGGGGCACGGTATCGCGAACCGGCCCAAGTGGTGTGGCGAATGGCTGGGTGCCCCCAAGCATCAGATAGAACACGGCCCCCAGCGAATAGATGTCGTCGCGGCACTCGGGCGGCTGTTTGGCAAGCATGCCAGCGAGTTGCTGAGGCGACATAAACGGCAATGTGCCACCGATGGGACCGCTGTCGGCAGCTTGATCGGCCATGTCGCGCGACAGATTGAAATCGAGCAACCGTGGGATTCCGTCATCCCCCAACAGCATGTTTGCGGGCTTGATATCGCCATGGACGATGCCAGCGGTGTGGGCATGTTGCAGTCCGCGTGCGAGCTGCACCCCCATTTCGAATGCGGCCCGCCAATCCATCGGGCCGACGTGCGAACTGCTGCGGATCGTGGCCGGTGAGACGTTTCCCGTGCTATCGCCGAGCTGGTCGTCGACAGTCGATCCACCATGGCCGACATTCTTGGTGCTCGCCCGGGCAGTTTGGCTGTCGACGCCGCGCAGCCGCGTGTCGAGCGTTTCACGACCGAGCAGTGGCATGCACACGCCAAGCAGTCCCCAGTCGTAGTGCAGCGAGTAGATGGGCACAATGTTGGTGTGCTGCAGTTTGCCCAGCCGGTCTGGTTCGAACGACTTTCTGGTCGTCACTTTCAGCACAACTTGTCGATTCGCACACCATGGCTGACGGGCGATATAAACTCGGCTGAACGCACCACTTCCCATCACTGCTTCCAGCGGCATCGAATCGAACGACTCGCCGACTTCTGGAAAGTCGGCCGGACAGTGCCAGCCTTCGCCGTTGGCCAACGACACCGGCCAATCGGATTGACTCAACGCTAGCTGGTGAAGATAGTCGCTTGGTTCGACAGCCTCGCCTTTATCGTGGCGTAGTCGCCAGTGCTCGAAAGCAACCTGGGCCAGCAAATCGGGATAGTTGAACAGTTCGGGGACAGTGGAGCGATAGTCATCCAGCTTGCGATGTTGGCCCTGGTCGAAAGCCACTTCCAGATCGATACGGATGAGTTCACACGCCAGTTCCGCGCGTTGCCGTGCGTCGCTCGCTTTCAACAGCGACGCAATCTCGACGTCATCTCCCGCCAGCCGCGCCCACTCATAGGCCGCGATGGCGGTTTCGAAGTTCTCGTCAAGTTGCTGCGAATTGGTCGATTCGAGTCTAGTCATCGAGCCGCTTTCGTAGCGAGTGTCGCAATTTCTGCAAGATCCGTTCGACGGTGCGTCGTGTTCGGCCACACTGTGACGCAATCTCGGTCACACCAAATCCCTGCATTCGCAAATCGAGAATGGTGCGCTCGTCGGGTGTCAACTCGTCGGCAAATTCCCGCAACGTGAGCACCAACATCGCTGCCGATTGCTGATCGTGGTTGCCGGTCGACGGGAACTGAATGTCGTGGTGAGTCAGGGGCGAAGTCGACTGCACCGATCGCCGCACGGCCCGGTGTCGACCGGCGAGCGCCCGCACCTTGTTGAGCGTAATCACCAACAGCAGTCCCCATAACTCGTCGCCATCGGGCAGGTTGTAAGAACCGCGAGCCACGCGGCGAAAAAAGGTACGAAACACCGACTGCATGACATCGTCGTCGTCGAACCGCAACCGCAGCTCGGGGCTCGTCTGTTTGTGCGCCAAACCACGAATACGCACGGCGTAGCGATGAAACAGCGCAGTGGCCGCATCGTCGTCGCCGAGTTGGATTCGTTTGATGAGATTTGAATCGCTTTCCACAGAAACCTTAGTCGTTTGCAAACCGATGTTAATGAGAGTAGTGGCGCAAGGGTGCTGCCCCCGCCACGTAATTTTGCGAGAATTCAAGTGCTTCGCATTATAGCCATTCGGAGACATTCGGCCCGCAAGGCAGCCACCCACCAGGGCGGCACCGAGTTTCGAGGCCGATTTCGCTGTTCGCGGCAACCTACCTTGCCGCAGGTTCGCAGTTCCGCAGGTTGGTCTACTTGCCCGAGACGTAGACACCGGGAACCGCTGCTCGTTGCTCGCATTTGCAACCGCAGCGCTATCGCGGGGTTCGGTGCATCCGCTGGTTCGGCATTGCCATTCTCAACTCCCTCGCTTCTGCTCCAACTCAACCAGGCGCTGCTGTAGATCGCGCAATTCCCGGTGCACCTGCGTCGTCGCGCTACCTACAACAGAAAAAACACATCGGCAGGAAAGCGAAGAACGTTGGACGCCACCAGCCGGAATCTGATGGGGCAACAGAGCCATTCAGAGCGATGAGGGAAAGAAAGGCGCAGAAAACCGCCGGTAACCAGTGAGTGATTGTCTTCATAGTGTGATGGTAGTTGTGAAATGCATGGCGATCAATGCCGCCGAACGACCAAGCTGAGCGACGCTTATGACAGCGGCTGTCGCGACGACAAGAGGAACTCACGATAAACCCGGTAGGCTAAATCGCCAAGCCGGGATGCGCGTTCAGCTCGACCGAGTTATTAGGCATCGGGTTCATTCGAATTTCCTCTCTCCAATCAACTTTCGGACTGCTGCCAAGAACGCCTTGAAGTCCGTCGGATACGCATTGCTGCCGGACGAAACCACGTCGCGAGCATCGCGGGTCGCGTAACTAATAAAGACCCGCCAGTAAACGCCGTCATGCACGTCGGGATTCGTGAAATCTCGCTTCCACCTCCACACCTCCCGCTTCTCCAACTCGTCAAAGAATGCTTTCCACTGCTCGTCGGTGGGCTTGATGACAACCGGCGTTGCCGTTTTAAGCGCGAAGAAGTTCTTTGCGGAATAGTAACGAAGCTCGCGCTGATCGTATGTGACCTCGTAGCTCTGACCGTAAGCCCCGCCAATCATCACAGACATGACTGTGGGCTTGTAAACGAACTGCGGCTGTTCGTCCGCGCGAAGTGGTTGGAGGCAGAGGCAAACGATTGAAAGTAGAATGAGAGATTTCATGTGCGCGAGATGCCTAACGACGGCCGTCACCGGGCACGGCGGTTGGGTTTTCCATTGGCGAAACGCGCGATGCCGGGCTCCGGTGGACGGCACTGTTATCCAGTGCCCGTTCGGGTCTGGATGTCGCGGAGTCGTTTTTCTGCGTCTCCGTTGTCCAGCGACGGGGCATTGTAGACAACGTGTTTCAAGTATCGAATTATAGCCGCCCGCTGAGCCGAATTGAACAGCTCGTCGAACGGGACGTCTTTAATCACGCCCGCCGGCGTTACGGCGAGTCCATTGAGAAACCAAGTCGACAAGTTGTTGGTAGCGTCTCCATGTTTCAATAGCTCTGACATGATGGCGGGTGCGTAGAAGCGAAACCCTTTGGCGTCAAGAAAGGTGACCGCCCAGAATCTTGGCTGCAGTGTCTGTATTTGCACGCGTTGCCAATCGTTGCGCTCGGCGGTCCTAGAAAGTCGATCCTCTTCGGGGTTGCCATAGTCGTCCATCGATTGGGCAGCGTGAATGTCGATGCCACCATCCAATGTCACACGGGCAAATACTTTCGCGATGTCGTCAATGAGCCATTCGACTTGTGTCATTGGTAGAGTGGGATAACGACCCGCATCACGGGGCGGCGGGAGTTAACATTGATTTCAAAATACGCTGGTCACCGCCGCTCCCGTGCATGCGATGGTTCGTCAGCTTCTGCGGTACCAACGGCGCGACCATCGCGATTACTGGTTTCGCTGATGTCCGTGCTAGAGAGCAGTATACATTCACTCGCCGCACGAGACCATTGAGGCATCGTTGACGTTCGATTTCAAAATGTAAGTCTTGTCTTTGATGCGGTAATTGTAGTTTGCGCCGCACACCGCGCAGATTGCCCACACATCGCGAATCAGTCGTAATCTTGCTCCGGGAAATCGTTTGTGAAGTTCGCGAACATGTTGCCGCCAGTACTCATCGGCCTTTGCAATCGACGCTTGCCCAAGGATGTTGCCGCATTGAGTGCAGCAGAAGTTGTCAGCGTCGCGCGTTCGTCGACGATCAGCGAAGGCATCCGCGATCAGAGCGTACGGGACGATCACGGGTAGGGCGATCACGCATCCGATGACGATTAAGATCGTTTTGAATCTCCCTGCACGTCTGCGTTTCATTTTGTCTGACGAACTTGTTATTCGACACAAACTGTGGATAAGACCGTATTACTCACACGCCTGGATAACACCATTTGACAAACGGAGTAAGGAATAGTACACAGGCGTTCACTAAACGGTGTTCCCTTTTCATGCTTTGAGGTATTGCTATGTCCAAATTCTATCAGCGAAAAGATTCCAGAGCAATCAATTCGACGATAAGACCCGCAAGCTGCTCGAGCAGGTTCGCGATGTGTTGCGCACGAAACACTATGCTCTTCGTACCGAACAAGTCTGTGGGCCGTGGATTCGCAGATTCATTCTGCATCACTAAAAGCGTCATCCGGCAGAAATGGGAGGTCCGGAAGTCGAGCGATTCTTGACTTGGTTGGCCACCCGGCGAAATGTCGCTGCAAGCACGCAGACTCGATCTCTATTGGCGCTGCTGTTCCTCTACCAGCATGTGCTGAAAAAGAATTACCTTTGCTCGACGCCGTCGTGGGAGCCCAAGGCACCTTCGCTTTTGTTGCAACGAGCCCCCACGTCGGTATGATGAACGGGGCGCAGGGTGGGGTACGCCCGACTCGTTTTGCTGCCCCTCCAAAACCACTCCCCCTCGGCCCGTTGCCGGAATCGCATGACGAGATCGATTGCATCAATTCGACTTTTGACACTACGCCGATGCATTGGCCTCTTGTCTTGCTGTGTCGGGTCGATTGCCGTTGCCGAGGAGGCGGTCAATTTCAATCGCGACATTCGCCCGCTATTGTCCGATCGCTGCTTCTTTTGCCATGGTCCCGACCCTGGCCACCGTCAAGGCGACTTGCGACTCGACGTCGAACAGGCAGCCCACGCGCGGGCGATTGTTGCGGGCGATGCGCGCGAGAGCCCGCTGATTGAACGGATCACCAGTGCCGACCCCGATCGGCGGATGCCGCCCCCCGAGTCGGGCAAGTCGCTTTCGGACGATGAGATCGCGCTGCTCAAACAATGGATTGCGGATGGTGGCCGGTACGAATCGCATTGGTCGTTCACTTCTCCTGCACGACCCGATGTTCCCAGGTTCACCAACGCCGACGATGCCGATTGGGTTAACAATCCCATCGATGCGTTTATCCTCGCGCGGCTTAAGTCGCTCGGGATGACGCCATCGCCGGCGGCCGATCGTGCGACGCTGTTGCGGCGTGTGACGCTCGACTTGACGGGACTGCCACCGACGCCGGTCGAGGTCGAGGCGTTTCTCGCCGACGAGTCGCCGGATGCTTACGAGCGGGTTGTCGATCGACTGCTCGCCTCGCCCCGCTATGGCGAGCGGATGGCCCAAGTCTGGCTCGACGCGGCCCGCTATGCCGACACGATGGGCTATCAGGCCGACTGGGAACGTTATCAATGGCGGTGGCGGACCTGGGTGATCGACGCCTACAACAACAACTTGCCGTTCGACCAATTCACGATCGATCAACTCGCGGGCGATTTGTTGCCCAATGTGACTATCGAACAGATCATCGCGACCGGCTTCAACCGCAACCACCGCATTAATGATGAGGGGGGCATCATTCCCGAGGAGTATCTCGTTGAGTATATCGTCGACCGCGTCGATACGACGTCGGCCACGTGGATGGGTTTGACGATGGGTTGTGCCCGCTGCCACGACCACAAATTCGATCCGATCTCGCAGGCCGACTTTTATCGGATGTATGCGTTCTTCAATGCGGTGCCCGAAAAAGGGAAGGAAGGCCGATTGGGTTTTGCTGACCCCTACAAACGAGTGACGGTCAGGGGCAAGCATGACGAGTATCTCGCAGTACAGCAAAAGGTTGCCGAGGCAACCGCGACGCTCGCCCAGGCGAGCCAGAATCTGGGCGATGAGCAACTCGTTTGGGAACAACAAGAGCTTGAGCGCATCGCGAGCATCGAATCGACGTCGCAGGTGGTGGCTGCAGAAAAGGCGAAAACCGAATGGCAACAGATTTTGCAACTGCCACCCGACAAGCGTTCCGCGAAGCAGCGCAAGCAACTCGCCGAGCATTTCGCAACGCTGGCTCCCTCGACGGCCGAGGAGCGGAAGTCGTTAGCCGACGCACGCGAGGCGCTTGCGGACTTTGAGAAGGAGTTTACGACTTACGTCATGGTGATGAGCGATATGGCCAAGCCACGACCGACCTATGTGCTGGAGCGGGGCGCCTACAACAAACCGGGCCAGCAGGTCGAAGCGGCCGTTCCCAGCGAGATCCTCGGTCCGCTCCCCGATGGAGCCCCAGCCAATCGGCTCGGTTTGGCGCGGTGGCTGGTAAGTGGCGACCACCCGCTCACGAGCCGTGTGGCCGTGAACCGGCACTGGAATATGTTGTTCGGTCGTGGGCTTGTCGAAACGATCGAGGACTTTGGTTTGCAAGGGAGCTACCCCAGCCACCCTGAGTTGCTCGACTGGCTCGCCACCGAGTACCCGCGCGTCGGTTGGGACACCAAAGCGCTGCTGAAACTTATCGTGACGAGCAACACCTATGGCCGGTCGTCGGTCGTGTCGCCCGATGCCCGCGAAGTGGATCCCCACAATGTGTGGCTCGCGCGGATGTCGCGCGTTCGCCTGCCCGCCGAGATGATTCGCGATCAGGCGTTGTTCGCGTCGGGATTGCTCGTCGAACGAATCGGCGGACCTTCGGTCAAACCTTATCAGCCAGCCGGGTTATGGGAAGAATTGTCGTTCCAAGACAAGAGGCGATCGACTGATTTTTATGTGCAAGGAACCGGCGACGATCTTTATCGCCGGGGCATCTATACGTTCTGGAAGCGTTCGGTCCCCCCACCCACAATGGAAACATTTGACGCCCCGACCCGCGACGCCTGTACACTCAATCGCTCGCGGACCAACACGCCGCTGCAAGCGCTCGCGCTAATGAACGATGTGACATTTGTCGAAGCGAGTCGCAAGCTGGCCGAGCGGGCACTGGCAACTGGCGGCAACGTTCGTGGGCAACTCGACTTTGTCTACCGCAGCCTGCTCGCGCGATCGCCCAACGAGCGCGAGCTGCAACTGTTAACCGGAGGCTATGAAAAACGCCTCGCCTTCTACGTCGACCACCCCGACGACGCCGAGCGGTTGATCGCAGCAGGAGAATCGCCCGTGGCCGACTCGGTCGAAAGCGCACAGCTTGCAGCGCTCACAACCTGTGTCATGAATATCATGAACCTCGACGAAACCATCACACGCGAATAGGTTATGAATCCACTCGAAGAACAACTGTTGATGGAAACGCGTCGGCATTTCTTTTCGCGCACGGCGCGAGGCATCGGAGCCGCTGCCCTGGGATCGCTCGTGGCCAGCACTTCGTCGGCGAGAGCGCAGGCAAACAGCGGCGTGACCGGCTTGGCGGGGTTGCCTCACTTTGCCCCCAAGGCGAAGCGGGTGATCTATCTGTTTCAGTCGGGCGGACCGTCGCAGATGGACTTGTTCGACCCCAAGCCGGCGATGGACAAAATGCGAGGCGTCGACTTGCCCGAGTCGGTCCGCATGGGACAACGACTCACAGGCATGACGAGTGGACAGGCGAAATTTCCGATCGCCAACTCGATTTTCAAGTTCGGCCGTCATGGCGAAAGCGGCGCGACCGTCAGCGAATTGATGCCCCACGTGGCCAGAATCGCCGACAAACTCTGCTTCGTGAAGTCGATGCAGACCGAACAAATCAACCACGATCCGGCGATTACGTTTTTCCAAACCGGTTTTCAACTTGCTGGACGCCCCAGCATCGGCGCTTGGATGAGTTATGGACTCGGCAGTGAAAATCGCGACCTGCCGGCGTTCATTGCGTTTGCATCGCGCGGGACAGGACGGCCATCGTGCCAACCACTCTACAATCGGCTGTGGGGCTCAGGGTTCATGCCGACCACTCACGCAGGGGTGAAACTTCGCGCAGCGGCAAGTCCGGTGCTCTATTTGAACGACCCCGACGGTCTGTCTCGCAAAATGCGCCGCGAAATGCTCGACGAGCTCGCCGCGCTCAACGAACAAAGTTTTCAGCAGAAGGGGGACGAAGAGATCCAAAGCCGCATCGCGCAGTACGAAATGGCCTTTCGGATGGGGAGCAGCGTGCCCGACTTGACCGATATTTCCGACGAACCCGATCACATTCTCGACATGTATGGCCCCGAGGTCCGCAAGCCCGGTACCTTCGCCTCGAACGCGCTGCTCGCTCGTCGACTCGCCGAACGCGATGTGCGATTCATTCAACTCTTTCACATGGGATGGGACCAACATGAACGGCTTCCCAAGGAGCTTCCCGGTCAGTGTTACGACACCGATCAAGCCTCGGCCGCGCTGGTGGTCGACCTCGAACAGCGTGGTTTGCTGAAGGATACATTGGTGGTATGGGGAGGCGAATTCGGCCGCACGATCTATTCGCAGGGAGCGCTGACGGCGACCAACTATGGTCGCGATCACCACCCTCGCTGCTTCACGATCTGGATGGCCGGCGGTGGCATCAAGCCTGGCGTCTCGTACGGGGAGACCGACGATTTCTCGTACAATGTCGTTGCCAATCCGGTGTCGGTCCACGACCTGCACGCGACGATTCTGCACCTCATGGGCATCAACCACGAGCGGCTCACCTATCGTTTCCAGGGACGCGACTATCGATTGACCGATGTTCATGGAAAATTGCTGGAACCGTTGTTGGCGTAGGCAACGCGGACCCCACACTTTCTGCGGCGGCACACATGTTTCGATATCGACTGTTCCTGGTGGTAGTGTTCGCAATCACCTGCGCGGCTGCGACGGTAGCTGGTCCGCCGAATATTGTGTTCGTGCTGTTCGACGATTTGGGGTGGAGCCAACCCGGTTGCTTTCCGCCCGATTCGAAGCTGCGAACGCCCCATCTCGATAAGCTTGCGAACGAAGGAATGCGTTTCACCGACGCCCACTCAGCGTCGGCCGTTTGTACGCCGACTCGCTATGGCGTGCTCACGGGGCGCTATCCCTGGCGGATCGGTCAGTTCGGAGTACTTACGACCTATTCTCCGCCGATCATTCCCGCGAGCCGGCCAACGGTGGCATCGCTGCTCAAGCAACAAGGCTACGCGACAGCGTGTGTCGGCAAATGGCACCTGGGACTCAACTGGGTCGATGCGAATAAGCAGCCGAGCGAACCGCCGATGGGTTCACAGTTCACTGGCGGACCGATCGACTTGGGCTTCGATTATTTTTGTGGTTTCACCCACGCGCGAAACATCCAAACGATCCTCGAACAAAATCGCGTCGTCGCCCATGTGAAAGCGGTCGAGAACCAACCCTTGATGATCGACAAGGCGCTGACCTGGCTTAAATCGCGTGATGGGTCGCAACCGTTTTTTCTTTACTTTCCCATGTGTCCCCCGCACACACCGGTTGTGCCGAGCGACGAGTATGTTGGCAAGAGTGGCGCGAAGGATGTCGTCGGCAAAGACACCAAATATGGCGACTGGGTCTTTCAAGGCGACGCGATGCTGGGTCAAATCATGCAGACGCTCGACGAGTTGGGCGTGGCCGACAGAACGCTGCTCATCGCTGCCAGCGACAACGGGGCCGAAGGTCGCTCGTACGCCCCACTGCGGGCCTCGAAGCGGAGCATCTACGAAGGGGGACATCGCGTGCCGCTGGTTGCCCGCTGGCCGGGGCAAGTCGAGGCTGGCTCGGAGTGGAACCACACTGTCTGTCTGAACGACCTGATGGCCACCGCTGCCGAACTGACTGCGGCAACGTTGCCAGAAGATGCGGGTGAAGACAGTTTTTCGTTTGCCCGCGCGCTACGGGGCGAGACGACCGAACCGACACGGCCATCGACCATCCATCAATCGATGGCGGGCGACCTCGCCGTGCGCCGCGGCAATTGGAAACTGGTGCTGCACAAGAATGGCAAGCGCGAGTTGTTTGATTTGGCCAATGACTTGAGCGAACAGTCGAGTCGCCTCGCCGACGAGCCACAGGTGGCCGACGAACTTGCCGCGATGATGCAACAAGCGATCGACCGTGGCCGCACAACGCCGGGTGCCGGACAACCGGCGGAGCATCAGTTGTGGTGGTCGGTGAAGTAGCGCCGGTTACCTTTCCACGTCAGTTGCATCTGGATCATCGAATTTTTGCCCGTCTCTGTTTGGGTCGTGAAAGGCTGGCATTAGCTCGCCCTCCAACTTTACCCACTCCACTTCGGTATTGAGTATCGCGAATTCAATTGCATAATCCGATTCGCGAAATTCATAGTCGATGCTATTTTCGTAGGCCGTGATATCGAATGCGACGGGCCAGAACACGTCGAACAGGAAGTAGGGAATACAAAATGCAAAGACGATGCCCATTATGGCCCATTTGCGTAACCCGAGCGGAACGTTTGCTTCGATTGCTGGCCAAATGGTCGTGAGCACGAGAATTGTGATCAGCGCTGTGACCAACGTGCTAGTGTGGCGATAGGAACGGAGTTTGGATCCACATTTCTTGCAGGCCGGCGCCGTAACTTTCACCCGCCTGCCCCACCACCAGAAAATCGCGACCAGCCAACTAAGCGTGCTCGTCGACAGCGTAGTCGAACTGCCTGGGCTCGCGTTACCGCACACCACACAACGGTTGGGAAACTTTGGCTCGTAGCCTCTGGGCAGATTTACATCGGTACTCATCGGCATGGTGTCGGTATCCCTCAGACGAAGGTTGCTTGCTGGTTCGCTGCCACGGCCAATGCGAAGTACATAAGTTAATCGTTCAGATCGGGCCTAGCCACCAAGGACGGCTACTGTAACAACTCATCAATTAAATCGCCCCCACCTCCGCCAGCGGCTCCAAAGTCAAACAGCTTGCTGCTCGCGGCTGCCTCGATATCGGCCAGCGTGGGCCGGTCGATTTTGGCGACGTTCGCATCCGCCTTCGGTGGCGCGGGGGCGGGGCCTTCGAATAAGTTCCAATAGCCAGTTTCGCCGTCGATGGCGAAATGAATTTCGGCATCATCGGTGAACCGTTTGGCGATGGTACCCGCGCCGTCGCCGGCGTCGAAGTACAACACAATCGGCTCGTTCGAGTTGTGCTGGTTGCTTTTGCCTGGGTCGAGTCGCTTGGCGACTCCATCGATGACATAAACAAGCGGCGCGCCATGTTTAGGGTTCGAGACTTCGATGTCGACCCGTTGGCGGGCGAGTTCCCAGCCCCCGTCGCCAGCGGCGAAGGCATAGATGCCGGGCTGTGAGATGTCGAATCGCGAGACGACTCCCGAGCTTCCCCGGCTAAACTCGATGATGTGCTGCGGGCCGGCGGGCAGAATGCCCTGTTCGCCCGCGGCCAGCGCGAAGTCTTTGTCGTCGATTTTGAAGTTGAGCTTGGTGCGAGTCGCGGCCGGGTTGAGCACCACAACGTGAGGGGCCGAGCTGGTCGTCTCGGCATCGGCGACGACTGGGGCTCCCTTGTTGATCGGCATTTGCAGCGCGTCAATCGCTTGCATTTTGGCGACCAACACTTGTTCGCTCGATGAGCCGATGAGAATCAAACCCGACTCGGCGAAGTAAGTGTTCCCTTGGGTGATCCAAGGATGGCTGATGACGTTTACTTCGCCCTGGGGCAGCGACATCTGGGTCGATCCAACACCGGTGATTTCGAGTCCCTGACTCACGGTATCGCGAATCAACAGATCGCGGCGCATCCGTCCGACGGCAGCCGTGAGGCCGGCGTCGCCCACGTTGGTGGCGACCGAACTGAGCGCCGTAAGATTGGTGCGGAGCGCGCTGCTTGTTGCACCAGTAGCGATCTTTTGCTTGAGCGGCAACAGTTGTTCGCGGATTTTGGCAATAGTTGTAAGCGATGTGAGTTCGTCGGTCAGAGCGTTGCGCGAGGCGTTGTCGAACTGCTGCGAAAGCTGATTGATGCGGGCCGACTCGCCGTTGAGCGCGGCTTGTTTCAACAGCCCCACGTCCCCTTCGTCGACACCGGCCGCGCTCATTGCCGTGGCGATGGCTTCCGTGCGAGCCTCGGAACCAGCGACCAGAAAATCGATCAGTTCATTCGTTTCGTCGATCGTTTTGCGCGCGAAACGAGCCACGACCGATTCTTTTAACGGAGCCGCGTCGGGCAGCGGCAGCGAATTGGCCGGCGCAACCACGGGAGGGTCGTTGTTGCCGGGCAGATTGTTGCTCGGCGGATCAGGGTTATCGATGCCGGGGACGTCGGGATTCACCGGCGGCACGATGGGGGGCGGCGACGTGGTTTGCGTTACGCGCGCGAACGGCGGTAAGTCTTCGAACTGACCGCCGGGGCGGACGGTGATCTTTTCGCGTCGCCCCGAGTGCGTAAATGTGGCCACATAGTCGCCACTGACGATCTGCACGACGTGGCCCGCGTCGAGACTCAAGAAAGTGTGTCCCGAATTGTGGCGAATCGTTTTAACGCTCGCGCCAAAGTTGGCAACGATTTCTTCGCCACTGCGATTCACAACTTCGACGTCGCCCGAACCGCCCGACGGGGGGCCAGGCGGGCCTGGTCGATGGCCAACTTGCACCCGACCGTTGGGAAGAATCGTGATGCGTTCGACGCGGCCGCCGATGAGCGAAATTGTCTCGCTGGGGATGCTGCCGCTCAGCGTGACGCGAGTCCCTTCCGACAAGTCGCTACGCGTGTAGGTATCGCCCGCGACGATGATGGCCACCGTTTCGCGGCTTGAGAACGGTCGCCGGAATGTCGCCTTGACGCTCGCGGCGGTGCCGTTGGCGATGACAACGCCCGCGGTGTCGAGCCCAGGAGTCGGCCGAGGTCGGTAGCCGCCCGAGTCGCTTCCGGAGCCAATAGTGCCATCGCCACGGATGTAGACATTTGTCAGTCCGTTCTCGACTTCAAATCGCCGCGATTCGCCGGCATTAACAGAAACCTCGGTGCCGACGGGAAGTTCCTTGATCCACTCAGCGCCTGGCATGACGCGATCGATGTAGGCTCCCATGGTGCCCGATCTGCCCGACGAAATACCTAGCTGCACAACTTGGCTGCTGCGGTTGATGATTTTGATGGCTCCGACAATCTGAGGCGGTGGCCCGGGTCCACCGCCTCCGCCACCCCCATTGTTCGACGTGATTAGCAGTCGCCCGTCGCCCGTCACACGTAGTCGAATCGAGTCGCTGGCGAGCACAAAGTCTTCGGTGCCGAACGGTCCACTAATGGTGAGCGACGTACCTTTGGGGACCCCCGTTTTGGTGTAGTTGCTGCGCGGTGGGACGCCCGAAATGCTTGCTCCGCCCCCATTGGGAAGCGAGAAACTGAGCCTTAGCGGTTGGTTGCTATCGTTGTTGATGTTGATCGACGTTGTGCCACCGAAGGGAACATTACTCCAACGCCGAGCGTAGACGCCCGATTGGGGAACACCCTGTGGGGGACCTTGCGGCTGAGTGAGTTGCTGCAGAATGCCGCCAATGATCTGATCGGCGGTCGAGGGCTGTGCCCATGCCGAACTCGAATACACCAGCAAGAGGGTGGCTAGCGTAGCGCTCCCACCAAGAGACTTATTCCGCACCATCAGAGCCCCCAAAACTTAGCCAATCCGCAATACGCGGCGCGAGACGAATCGAAAGTACACCCCAGCGAAACAGTGTAACGAATCGACACTCGCAAGGCGATAAGGAAGATGGCCTCGTCAAACACGCATCCCGGCGATCACCTCATGATCCGCCGCACCGCGCGCAGAAAGGCTCGCAGGTGGCTTTGGCTGACGCTGTCGTCGAGTTGTTTTTTCTCGCCGACAATGGCATCGAGTTCCCCGTCGTCGATCCAAACTCCCAGGCAGTTTTCGCAGCGGTCGATCTTCACTCGACGCTCATAGGTGTAAGTGACCTGTTGCAGCCGTCCACCATCGCAGCGGGGACAACGCATGTAGCCTTCGACCTCGCCGGGGGCCACATCGGGGTTGCCGTAGCGGCTTTCGAGCTGCTCTTCGATGTCGGTCAGTTCCATGTCGCGTACTTTTTCGAGTTCGCCCGGATCAAACCACAGGCCGTCGCAATGATGGCACTTATCGATCTCAACACCCCCGGCCAACAGCGTGTGTAATTCGGCACCGTCGCGTGGACATTTCATCGCACATCCTCAGTCAGCAAAGTTTCAGGCAGAGTCGCTTGATTAGATCGTCAATTGTCTACGACCGGCCCCGGTTCCCGCAAGGTACGCGGCAGCCGCAACCCGCCCCGCATCGGGGGGCTTGGTGACTCGGAGACCAAGACCCGGCATGGTAGAATCGCAGGCATTGCGAGCGGTCTAACTTACTCTACTGAGCCATGAAAACCGGAAAGTCGGTCTCTTCTCTCGACGTGCCAGCCGAACGCCGACCAAGGCATATCGCCATTATCATGGATGGCAACGGCCGCTGGGCCGAGCGCCAGGGTCTCGTGCGTGCGGTCGGCCACGAGCGGGGGGTGGCCACGGTACGGACCATTACCGAAGAATGTTCGCGGCTGGGGCTCGAACAACTCACGCTCTATTGTCTGTCGAGCGAAAACTGGAAGCGCCCCCAAGATGAGCTCGATTTTCTGATGAAGCTGCTCGAGCAGTATCTCATCGACGAGCGCGCGACCATCATGCAGAACAATCTGCGCGTGCGGATGCTGGGTCGTCGCACTTCGATACCCGACGAAGTCTTGCACGAACTTGACACGACAGTCGACATGAGCGCCACCAACAGCGGCATGTGGCTCAACCTCGCCATCAACTACGGCGGACGAGGCGAACTGGTCGACGCTGTTCGCGCTATTGCCAAGCGCGTGCAAGCGGGCGATGTCGACCCAGCAGCGATCGACGAACAATCGATCAGCGACCATCTCTATACCGCGGGGCTGGCCGACCCCGACCTGCTGGTCCGCACGGCGGGCGAAATGCGGGTGAGCAACTTTCTGCTGTGGCAAATCAGCTATGCCGAAATTTGGGTCACCGAGTTGTGTTGGCCCGAGTTCACGATCGCCACGCTACACGAGGCGATTCGCGATTATGCGCGTCGCGACCGCAAGTACGGTGGGCTGTTGCAGTTGGGGTAGAGTCGACTGCTTACCATCCGTCATTCCCGCGCAGGCGGGAATCCAGTCGCAGCGGTCAATCTCTAGATTCCCGCCTGCGCGGGAATGACGTGTATCGCTACCGCGCCAGCGACGGTGAACTACGCCGCAACGCGCCACGGTATTTGTTGCGAAGGTCGAGGATGCTGAACCATTGATAGAGGTTCGCCGTGAGCGTGCCCGCGAATAACACGAACCACAGGGCGGTCCAGCCGAGATTGCCATCGCGCAAGAATCCACCGTCGGGGGTTTGTTGGTTTGGCGTTTCGCCGATTGGTCGACTGGCGGTCTGCTGACTCATGAGATTCAACGCATCGGGATTGGTCGCACGTCCCGCTGCCGATTGGTCGATCATTGAGGTGGGCGTTGTGGCGTTCGGTATTTCGAGACGGGGCATCGAGAGTCCCGAATTGCCAAGTGGCTGCGTGGGAAAAGGTGGTCGCAGTGGGTCGCTCCAGGTGTCGGCCGTGGTCGTGACGGGTTGCGAACCGCCCCAGGGAGTTTCGGCTCCGGGAATCGGCGAGAGCGACCGGCTCGGAGCGGGGTTGCCCCAGCCATCGGTCGCACCGGTCGCTGGGTTGCCCAACGCCGGACCGCGATCAACCAGACGATTGAAGAGCTGCGAGTCGGGTGTCGGTTGTTGTGGCTGCTGCTGTGGTTGTGGCTGGTATTGCTGTGGCTGCTGGTTTTGAAGTGGTGGTGGCGAGAACTGGTTACTGGATTGCATCGTCGTGTTGGTTGGCGTCGCGTTCGATGGTGTATTCGCCGAGTTCGACCACGTCGGCCGGTTGTTGGCCGCCGGTTGCGTGTTGGGGTTCACCAGCACCGACCGTGCCGCATTCGGATCGTTCGCCGTGACGCCCGATGATTGCATGCCCGTCGATTGCATGCCCGGAGGCGGACTCGCCAGCGGGTCAGCCGCTGTGCCCCAAGAACTCGGGTTGGCGACACTCGATGGTTGGCCACTCCAGCCCGGCGGCGGTTGACTGAGCGGATCGCTTTGTGTGCTTACGCCCAGCGTGTTGCGAATGTTGTCGCCCGCGCGACTGAAAGAATCGCGAAACGCTTCGCCTGTGTTCTTTAGTTCGCGCCCCGTTCCTTCGACAACATTCCTGAGCGGTTGTCCGGGAGTGGTCATGCCGCGCGTCTCGGGGCCGTGTGCGATGTCCGAAATGGTCTGGCCCGCGTTCTCGAAGGGTCGCGCAATAACGCGGCCGAAGTTGTCGACCGCCGTGCCGACGCTCCTCGTCGCTTCTTGACTCGCGCTCTCCGCGCCGTTGGCGAAGTCGGCAAAGCCTTGCTCGAGGCCCGTCGGCGACCCGGCCGCTACGCCACTGGCTGGTTGAGGAGTCATGCCCCCGAGACCATTATTGCCATAACCCACCGGCGGCTGCGATTGAGCCGTCGCAGTCGATACCGCTACACAGGCCACGGCGGTCAACAGAATGGTGCGAGTCGTCATGCTCACGAATCCTTGTTTCGAGTCGATTCTAGGGCCCGGTTGAGAGCCTCCGCTTTGAGTCTAGCTAAACTGAGCAAATGAGACTACACGGGTGTAGAGCAACTCACTCGTAGCGAAACTCGCCACAGCAAACCCCTTCGAGCCACGCCCCGCACTCAATTGTGCTAGCATCGATACTCATGCAGCCGACAAAGCCCAAATCGATCAAAGTTCGCATCGTTCGCCTAGCGATCACGCTGCTCGTCATCGCCGTCGTCGTCTGGTTTGCCGGGCGTTCGCTCGCCAGCGGATGGCGCGAGCTATCGGAGTCGAAGCTCGCAATCAACTACTTTTGGCTCGTCGTAGCGGGGCTGATTTACCTAATTGCGCTGCTGCCGATGGCGCTGTTTTGGTGGCACGTACTCACCCGGTTCACACAGCCTACGACGGTTGGGTCAGTCGCGCGGGCTTACTTCCTGGGCCACCTCGGCAAGTACGTCCCGGGCAAGGCGATGGTCGTTGCACTTAGGACGGCAGCCGTGGCTACCGCCGAGGCCAGCCCTCGTGCGATCGTCGTCAGCGTGTTTCTTGAAACGCTCACCTTCATGGCCACCGGTGCGGCGCTCGCGGCAGTCGTCGCGCCGCTTGCGGGTGAAACGAACCCAACGATGATCGCCACGGCAGTTCTGTTGGCGATCGCCTCGGGTTTGCCGGTGACGCCACCGGTGGCCCGCCTGCTCGCGCGGCGGGTTGCCCGAAGTGATATCAGAAGAAGGGACGCCGACGCCGGACCCCGTGAACACTGGCCCCAGGGTATCGATTGGCCACTCGTGGGCCGTGGCGTATTAGCGGCAATTGTTAGCTGGTTGGGTCTGAGCGTCGCCCTGTGGGCGACCTATCGCTCCATTGGCGACGCACACTCGACGCCGTTCGCCATTTGGCCTGTCTGGATCGAATCGAGCACACTCCCCATGGTGGCCGGCTTTCTTTCGTTACTTCCGGGAGGTTTGGGGGTGCGCGATGCGATGCTCGCCGGGCTGCTGACCCCCCACGTTTCACCGGGCGAGGCGCTCGCTACCGCCTCGTTATGGCGGATTGTCTCGCTTTTGGCGGAGGTCGCTATCTGTGGTATCCTAGTAGTAACTCTCCGCCGCCCACCAAATCCCTCCTCAGGGCAATCAGCCCTTCCGGAGCCGCTCAATACATGAAACGCATCACCGCCGTCATTCCCGTTTTCAACGAATTCGCCAGCCTTGTCGAATTGCACAGACAAATCCGCGCTGTTGAAAAAACGGCCGGCTATACAATCCGCATCGTGTTTATCGACGATGGATCGACCGACACCACTTGGTACGAGATCGAACAACTCGCCGTGGCCGACGAGCGGGTGCTGGGCATTCGCTTAAGACGCAACTTCGGTAAAGCGGCTGCGATGATGGCGGGCATCGACATCGCCGACGATCCCATCTTGGTCACCATGGATGGCGACCTGCAAGACGACCCCGCGGAGCTTCCGCTGCTCGTCGCCAAGCTCGAACAAGGAAACGACGTCGTCAGCGGCTGGAAAATCGATCGCCGCGACCCGTGGCACAAGACGATTCCCTCTCACTTTTTTAATCGGATGGTTGGTTGGCTCACCGGCGTCAAGCTCCACGATCACAACTGCGGTTTCAAGGTCTATCGTCGCGAAGTCTTCAACGAAGTTCAAATTTATGGCGAGATGCACCGCTTTGTGCCAGTGCTCGCGGCCGCGCGTGGTTTCAAAATCGCTGAAGTGCCGGTCAACCATCGTCCCCGCGAACATGGCCACAGCAAGTACGGCATCTTTCGCATCGTGAAGGGATTCCTCGATCTACTAACAGTCACATTCATCACCGGCTACGGCCACCGACCTCAGCACATGCTCGGTAGCGCAGGGCTGTTGTCGCTGCTGTTGGGCGGAATGCTTATGACATTCCTCGCCGGCAAGTGGGTCGCGTCGCGAGTGATCGAGGGTTGGGATCCCGTCAACTTACACGAAACAGCCATGCTCTATTACGCGGTGGCGCTGCTGCTGCTCGGCGGACAGTTTCTCTCGATTGGGCTATTGGGCGAAATGCTGACCGCCTTCTTGGTTCGCAAAACCGATCTCTACTCCGTGGCGAAGTACACCGGCCCCGACTCGGCGCCTTCCACAGGCCTCGCCAAGACTCATCCCGAAGTTCCGGAAGTCCACCCATGACCGACGCGGCCGTCAAACTGCGCCAGTCAGTCTATCTGTTGCTGATTGCGCTCGCGGTCGGCAACATGGTCGGCCGCATTATGGCGGTCGATGCTGTCGATTTCACGCGACTCGAGCGACAACGCATCGACGAGCGAATGCGTGATTATCGCGAAGAGATCGCCGACGATGACTTAAGCGAGGCGGAGATTGCCGATCTGCTTAGCCGCAAGCGGGCCGATGTGAGTGAGAAGCTGAGGCTGACTCGCCCCTTTCTGAGTGCCAACGATCGCAGTCGCTGGATGGCGACCCGCGCGCTGGTCGAACAGGGGACGTTTGTGATCGACGATATCCTTGCCGAGCCGACATGGGACTCCATCGACATCGTGCGGCACAAAGGCGCTGATGGCGAGTTCCACTTCTACAGCAGCAAACCGCCACTGACCTACATGCACATGGCGGCCGCCTACTGGCTGTTGAACCGTACCACTGGTCTGTCGCTGGCTGATGAGCCTTATGCCTGTGGACGCATTCTGCTCGTCGTGCTCAATGTGCTGCCGATGGT
>JBGSWC010000301.1:0-11669 GCA_041752635.1 Pirellulales bacterium
CCGGTGGTGGTGTCCCACAGCTGTGCCGAATTGCTTGGGCCACCCGTCGCGAGCCAGGTACCGTCGGGCGCCACGGCGAGCGTGCCACTTCGGCCGGTGGGCCGGAGCACGGCAAGTTGACCTCCCGTGTTGACATCCCACAACCTGACCGAGTTGTCGCCCGCGCCGGTGGCGAGTCGGCGACCATCGTCGAAGAAGACACTCGAAGTGGCTAGAAACTCGTGCCCTTCGTCAAAGCGACGCACCACTTCGCCCGTCTCGGCATTGTAGATCTGGGCTGTTCGGTCGCGACTGGCAGTGACGACGCCGAGGCCATCGGGGGTGAACTTGGCCGCGAGCACCGCGTCGTAGTGTCCATCGAGCACACGGCCCCGCAGCACGCGCGATTCCTCGTATTCGGCGACATTCCACAGGCGAAGCATGTTGTCTTGTCCGCCCGAGAGGGCACGCAGGTCGTCGGGCGCGAATGCCACCGCTTCAACGCGATTGGCATGCCCTCGCAGGGCCTTGATCGTCTTGCCGCTGGCGACGTCCCACAGCCACACGACATTGTCATGGCCACCACTGAGCAGTCGCCGACCATTGCTGTCGAAGGCGACGCTACGCACGGCCGCTTGATGGGCGGCGAGAGTGCGATGGTTGGCAGTCGGTGCCTGGGGCGATTCGAGTTGGGTCTTGAGGTCGACGGCCGAAAGTTCGTCGGGGTTCCAAAGACAAACGTTGCCGTCGTAGCCACCGCTCGCAACGATATTGCCATCGGGGTTGCCATCGGGCGAGAAAGCGACCGTGTAGACAGGGCCATCGTGGCCGCTGAACTGGCCGGCGTTAGCAAACTCGCCATTCTGGTTGCGTCGCCAAACGATGACGCTTCCATCTTGGCTGGCGGTTACCAATTGGTTTCCATCGGGCGAGAAGGCCGCCGACCAGACCCACCAGTTGTGGCCGACGAGTGTTTGCAGCGGGCCGCCGGTGGCGAGGTCCCACAGTTTGGCCGTGTCGTCGTAGCTAGTGGTGGCAAGCTGATTTCCATCGGGCGAGAACGCGACCGATAGAACTCCGTCGCTGTGGGCGTCGATGGTTCGTAGCACCTGGCCATCGACGGCGCGAACGATGCGAACTTGGCCATCGTTTCCGCCGGCCGCGATCAACTCGCCATTGGGCGAGTAAGCGACCGCATGCAGGTACTGACTCCCTTTGACGGTGAATTGCACCTCGTGCGTCGTGGCGTCGCGAGCGACGAGTTGTCCCGACCAGTCGGCGCTGACGATCTGACGAGCGTCGGGCGACCAAGCTACCGAAGCCACCGAAGCTTCGGTTGGCATCGCTGTGTCGGAAAGTTCGACCAAGTACTTGAGCCGACCCCACTCCCAGTTGCGTCGTTCGGGCGGACATTCATCGAGGAGTTCCTCAGCGAAGCCATAGGCGTTTTCGTCGACTTTCGCGGCCGCGAGGCCGATTTTGGCGACGTAGGCTTCGTACTCCTCGGCTTCCTTCGCAGTGACGGCAACTTGTTCCGATGCCTCGGCTTTGCCCTTCGCGACGGTGGCTTGTTCTTCGTTCGCCAACGCGATGGCTTCTTGCCGCTTCGCTTCGGCTTCGGCTTCCTTGGCCAGTTTCTGCTGCCGGAGCGCTTCGATCTTCTGTTTTTCTTCTTCGAGTTTAGCCTGTTCCGCTTTCGCCTTTTCGTCGAGTGCGACCTGCTCGTTTGCCTTCGCGATGTCGGCGTTTTTGTCGGCCCTGTCGCGCTGGGCAACCGCCTCGTTGTACTGATTGCTGATTGCAATGTAGCTCCACACTCCCAGCGCGAGCAGAGCCACGCCCAAGGCCGCCACCAAATAGCGGAGTTGTTTCATCAATCGGCGGCGGCTACGTCGTGTGGTTTGGGCTTTGTGAACGTCCCTCAGCAGCTCGGCGTGTTCCGACCGGTCAGGCTCGAGCAGCGACTCGGCGAGGTCCAAGTCATCGGCCGCCAGTGCCGCGCGGGCGTAAGCCAGCTCGGTTGTGAGCAGCTTTTGTTTCGCCCTGGTGTTGCCGTCCCACAGCGTGAGCGATTCCTGAAAGCCATAGAGCGCACGGGCATAGCGCTGGTAGTCGCCCGACTGCTCGGCCGCTGCGAGGTGTTTTTCGGCATGGCCCGTCAATAACAGACTTTCGCTGTGCGACTGATAGGTTTGGATCGCTTTTTGAAATGCTTTGACGGTCGGGAATCGATCGGACTGCTCGGTCGCCATCGCTTTGAGCGCAATATCGAGCAGCTCGCCCGAGTAGTCGATTGGCTCGATGCGATTCTGGGCGGCGGCCATCAGGCACTGCATTACGTCACGCCCCGTGTGAGGAGCTTTGCCGCCGATGATTTCGTAGAGAATGGCGCCGAGCAGATAGATGTCGCTCCGTGAGTCGATCTCTTCGACCGGTCCGCGGGCCATTTCGGGCGACATATAGGCGGGAGTGCCGCCGAGGGTGTTGGTTTGATAGATGCTGCCCGCACTCGGGAATGTGTCGGTGACGCGGGCGAGTCCCCAGTCCATGACCAGCACCTCGCCAAAGTCGCCCAGCATCACGTTTTCGGGCTTCAGGTCGCGGTGGACCACTCCGCTGGCGTGGGCGAACGCAACCGCGTCACCGACTCGCAAGAGGATGTTGAGATTTTCATCGAGGCTCTTTTCCCTGAGCACATCTTCCCAAGGTGTCCCCTTCACCTTCTTCATGCTGTAGAACAGGGCGCCTTCGTCGTTGGCACCCAGGTCGTAGATTGGCACGATGTTGGGGTGATCGAGCTCGCCCGTGACCACCGCCTCGCTGATGAACTTGTCGCGATGCTCGTCGCTGACCGACGTGTGGGCCTTGAGCATTTTGACCGCGACGGTCCGCGCGATCGACGATTGATGGGCCGCGTAGACAACGCCCATGCCCCCTTCGCCGATCATGTCAAGCAACTCGTAGTCGGGAGCGTCGGCCGGTTTGCCGGCCATTTTGACCGAGTCACGGGGACGGAGCGAGCGCGACTTAACTGGCAATGTCGAGCGATAGCCAACGCGGCTCCCCTCGTCTTGGTGAATCGTCGCGCGCTCAGGGGTATCCTCTTGGTGGGTACCGCTCCAACTTACTTGCAATGCTTCGGCGAGCACCGAGTTTTCGCTGCTGCCGAGATCAATCGTCTTGTCTGACTCGATCGTGTGCGTCCGATTCTTTGCACCGGTGCGCGAACCCCTGCTAAGCGCACCTACGTCGATCGTGCGATCGCCGACGTTCTCGATAGTCGCCGGTTTGCGAGGGCCGAGATTGCCAGTCGATGGAAGTTCGATAGTGCTCATCGAGTCGTCGAGCACATTCTCGGGGTCGCGTTCGTTGTCGAAACCCTCGTCAGTCAGTTCCAGTTCCAGCGAGCTGCCAGTGTGTTCACTGGTGGCACCCAGGTCGCCCGGCAAACCACTCATGGTTCGATGCGAGGGCTTTTGCACCTGAGTCCCACAGCGCGAACACTTCCCTTCGGGCTGCTGGGCGATATCAAACTCGGCGTTACAAGCGGGGCAGCGAATCATTGTTGAAAGTCGAAAGTTTTGTGTGGAGAGACGAGCGGAAGCAAAGGAACGCGAGCAACGATAATTCCATAGCCGACGAACTATGTCTCGTCGCTGTGTTGAGAACCAGGAAATAAATCTAGCGAGGTCGGAGTCGATGTTTGCGGAATTTGTGTGGCCGCGATTTCGCGAAAGTGTTGTTTAGTTGCTCGCGCCAACTGACGGTTGCCGCCGCGCCAGCGAGCAGCAACGCGCCGGTGGGGGCTTTGTTTTCGTTGAGCGATACTTCGTCGATCGCGCTGCGAACGGCAGGAGGGATTGGTATGGCCCCTGTTTCGTCGGCTTCGGCAGGTTGGTCGATTTGTGCCTGTGGGGCGTCGTCGAGTGCCTCTTCGAGCGCTTCGTCAATCGTCGGGGGGCGGTCGCGGGTGCCATCCGAATCGTCGCCGGGGTCAACTAGTCGTCCGTCGCGGACAGCGATGTCGATCACCAATCGTCGCGAATTGTTCTCGGTCCGCACGAGATAGATGCGGTAATGGTTGTCGGGAAGTCGCTCGAAGAGCGCCGGCAAGTTGTCGAGCGCTTCGTCTTTGAGTCGGACAGGTTCGCTCAACTCGCCATCAGCGAACACCACTTGGAGCACAAAATAGCGTTCGCTGGTCGCCGAAACATCGCCACCGCCACCGCGAACGTCGGGTATGCTGAGTTGGTTGCCGCCGCTGTCGATCAAATTGACCGGGGCGGTCGACTGCTGAATGACGGGAAACTCCAAGCCGCCGACTTCGGGAGCCAGTACAAACACAACCGCTCGGTCTTGAATGCCGGGCTGACCGATGGCGATTTGCTCGATGTTGCTTTCGCCCGGCGCGACGACATCCAATGTGCCGAAGTCGTCGTCGCGAATCTTGACCGTGATAATGATGTCGGCTGTCGGGTTCGCCGGGTTGGGTGGTCCCGCATAGGGGTAAGTAAACTGATAGGTCGTTGGTGTCGGCCCGGCGTGGACCGTCACGACCGTAAACCGATCGGCAGGAGGCAAACCGAGCTGGTCGCCCCAGTCGACAAGCACTTCAAACGTGTCGGCGCCCGGATCGCTGAATGTGAGTTCGAGCGTTGTCTCGCCCTCGCGATTCACGTCGGTCGCGATTAACGGCTCGAGCGTCGGATTCACGTTCAGCACTTCGACATCGATCGACTGGGTCGCGACCCCACCATCGTCGTCGACGAGTGTCACGGTGATCGTGTAGAGATTGTCAGCATCGTTATCGAGGTAGCGGTGGCTGTCGGCCAGTGTGCCCGTGGTGAGCACGCCTTGACTGCCCGATGTTCGGCTCGCCGGTAATTGACCGGTCTCGATCGTGCCATCGCCCCAGTCGATGGTGTAACTGAACGTCTCTTGGGTTTGACCACCCGGCGCGAGTGAGTTGTCGTAGCCCGGGTCGGTAAAACTGCCGAGGTTGGCGATTGTGAGCGTATCGCCCTCGTTAATGCTGAAGCTCTCGTTGGTGAGTGTGAGCGTTGGCGCCACATTGTCGACAACAATCGTAAACTCGCGTGCCACGCTGCCGCCATCGTCGTCGGCGAACGAAACAGTCACCGTGTAATTTCCGTTGTCGGCATAGGCGTGCGGCGCGTGATCGAAACCGGCCGTGGTGGCGACGCCTGCCGAGCCACTCACGCGGTCGACAACGGCGAGCGGCGTCGTAACGTTGCCATCGCCCCAGTCGATGCTGGTGCCCGTGAATGTCTCGGCGACTTCACCTCCGTTGCCAACATTCGGTCCATTGAGTGGATTGTCGAAACCAGGATCTGACAAGCCAATGCCGAGCGAGGCGAGCGAAAAGATTTCGCCCTCGTCGAGACTGAACGGTGTACCAGCGCCCGTGAGCACCGGTGCGACGTTGTTAACGACAACCGTAAACGTCGCGACGTCGGTGCCACCGTCGTCGTCAACGACTGTGACTGTCACGGTATAGTTGCCATTGTCGGCGTAGATGTGCGAGCCGTCGAACGACGCGGCAATGAGTATTCCCCGGTCGCCGACGGTATCAATTGTCGCCGAGCCCGCATCTTCGGCAGAGCCATCGCCCCAATTGATGGTGTAGGTGAACGTCTCGACCGATGGAATCGCCGGGTTATCAAACCCGGGATCGGTAATGGTGCCAATGTTGGTGATCGAGAGCGTGGAGCCCTCGTCGATCGTTTGATTGCTCGCCACAACGAGTGTCGGGTCGACGTTGTCGACTGAAATCATGCGGGTCAGTTCGGTCATGCCCCCGTCGTCGTCGGCAGCAAACACGCGGACTTCGTAGTCGCCATTGTCGGCGTAGATATGGTTGCCGGTGAACGAAGCGGTTCCCGAGCCTTGCATCACCGTGAGCGTTTCGAGAGCCGAGCCATCGCCCCAGTCGACCTCGACCGTGTGAGTGTCGACGACTCCCGGGTCAGTGAGGGTGCCACTGAGAGTGGTCGGGCTCCCTTCGGGTGCGGCGGTCACATCGAGCGCGTCAACGGTTGGCGCGACATTGCCAACCGTGAACGACATCGATCCAAAGTCGGTTGTCTGATCGAAGCGGTCGGTCACCAACACGCGGGCTTCGTAATTGCCATCGTCGATGGCAGTGAAACCGAACGACTGGCTCGTGCTCGTCGCGATGACCATCGAGTCGCGTAAGATGGCCCAGTCGAATTCAAGTGGTCCGGTGCCGGTAGCCTCGACTTCGACATTGACCGTATCGCCCTCGACCGGATTGGGAACGACCGGGGCCACCAGGCTGGTAATCGCCGCATCGAGCACGCGCCGGCGTTCGAGTTGCCTGACACGAACTAGTTCGGCGGCAGGTCGTTTGCGCCGAGATAGGGGCTCAAGCGAGCGGCGAAGTTGTTCACGCCAACGATGCATACACGGAATCCCAAATAGCCAGACGGAGCCCGCGCGCAGCGCGAACCAGACCGGGGCGACAATTAGTAAGCCCTCATTATCGCGAGCAGGGGCCTTGGGTGTCAAACTTTTCGCAAATCCCCTCATCGTTCGCTGGGGGCTTCGGTGCGCGAAACTTTGCGGGGGGTAGCGAAGATGCTGGATTTGCGTCTCCACTCAGGCCGAAGTCCCATGAGGAGATCGAGATCGCCAGGAGCGACGCCCGACGTCCCCTCAAGCCAGCGAGTCCCGTTATGCGTGCTGTCACCGTCGCCATTACTATTGCCGTGTTCCTGGCCCGAGGAACTACCGCAATCTGCTCGACCGGCGACGTGACAGCATCGGCAGACGGATGGCAAGCCGCTCCGCAAGTAGCGGCGAAAAGCCCGTCGGACCAAGTCTACAGAATCGCCGCAGAGCCGGTGCCAAAACCAGCCGACAGCCGGTTGCCGCCACAGGTCGTACGGCCCATCGATTTGGTAATGGTCAATATCACTCCACCAGCAGGCAAGTTGCCTGCCAACCCGGCGGCCGATCTTGTCGGCTCGGGTGCCGATGTTCCGCTGCCGGCGGTGCGTGCTTGGCCGATCGACACCTTCTACTGGGCCGCTGCCGCTACTTGTCACAAGCCGCTTTACTTCGAAGAAGTCAACGCCGAGCGTTACGGCTACACACGTTGCAGAGTGGGCCAACCATTTATCTCGGCCGCTCACTTCTTTGGTACCTTGCCGGCGCTCCCCTATCTGATGGGTGCCGATTGCCCTTGCGATTGCGATTACACGCTGGGCCACTATCGCCCCGGAAGTTGTGTCCCTTGGCAACGCCACTATTGGCCCGTCAGCCTGCGCGGCGCGGCGGTGCAAGCGGGTATCGTCACCGGCACGGTTTTTGTGATTCCGTAGTCATCGAGAGATGCATTACGAGACGTTCGATCGCGAATAGAGAGCATTGCCGGCACAACCGGCACTACTCTTACAACGCATCTCTGCTTCCATGGCTATTGCGCCATCGCGAGTCGATCAGCTAGCGATAACTTGAGCTACGGTTCTTGTGTCTAGTGCTTCTAGTGCTCTTTGATCGGGCTCACTCAATATGTCAATCGCTCGCCAAAGGAAGTTCGTCGACTTTGCCGTCCAAGGGGGCATTGTCGCGCGACTTGTCGCCTATTGGTTTGCCACCGTGGGAATTTCGCTTTCCCTGGCGATGGTGATCGGATGGTTTTCGAACCCGCTCGCACCCCTTGCCCAACAATGGGCTCGGCAGATGCAGTTGATTTGGCCACTGTTGCTAGCGACATTTATGGTGCTTCCGATTGCCGTGCTCGGATTGGTTCGCTTCACCCACCGGTTCGCCGGCCCAGTTCTGCGACTCCGACGTTGCCTGAACGACTTGGCCGATGGCAGAGCGGTCGCACCACTAAAGTTTCGCAAAGGTGATTTCTGGCCCGAACTGGCCGACGCATTCAATCGTGTTGTCGCAATGAAAGAGTCACTCCAGACAAGACCCCGCTCGCTGCGAGCTGAGCTTGCCGACTCGGAAGCACGTGACGAGGAGGTAGTTGGTGTTTAATATTCGCCGCCGGCCGAGCGGTCGCCCTAACGATGCGTTACGCCAAGGTACGGCGACGGTGGAACTGGCCGTCTGCCTGCCGATGCTGGTCGTGCTGGTATTTGGCTCAATTCAAGCCTGTGATTTGATTTTTTTGAAGCACACTGTTACCGCGGCCGCTTACGAAGGATCGCTCGAACTCGTGAGGCCCGATTCAACCATCGAAAAAGTGCGTACTCGAGTCGACCAAGTGCTCGGTCTGAGTGGCGTGACCAACTATTCGGTGTCAATTCGCCCTGATGGGGTGAATCTTGCCGAGACAACAGCCGGCACACCGATCACGGTGGTCGTATCGGCCAACGTGAAAAGCAACCTCATGCTGAGTGGTTTCTTTGCCACGTCGCCGTCGGTCTCTACCGAACTTGTTTGTCCGCGTTAGCAACTCAAAACAATGACTCTTCCCATTTCTGATGATGATCTCATGCAATTAAATCAACGCCACGCGAACCTGAACGAGCGGCGAGGGGCGATGCTGCCGTTGATCGCTTTCTTACTACCGGTACTGGTGATATTCCTCGGCTTTTCGGTCGACCTGGCTTACATGCAGTGCGTGCGAATGGAAATGCGTGTGGCAACCGACGCGGCAGCCCGCGCCGGGGCGAGCGAACTTGCACAGAGCGGCGACGTCGGCAAAGCTCGTACGGCAGCAAAAAATATGGCACGCGATAACGTGGTTGCCAACGCTCCACTAAAGATTCGCAACGCCGACGTCGATTTTGGTCGCTCCGAGCCCGACGCCGCGGGGAAGTGGACCTTTACGAAAGGACAACGACCATACAACTCGGTGAGGGTCAACGGCAGCCGCGACGCAAATTCTCGCGGTGGCGCGATTCCACTGTTCTTTAGTTCGTTTTATGGGGGCGGCAATTTTGAGCCCGGATTATCTTCGACCGCTAGCTTCTTAAATGTTGATGTTTGCTTGGTGCTCGATCGATCGACGTCGATGAAACTGAGCACCGTCACTAAAGAAAGCGGCATGTACACCAGCGACCCTCGCTTTTGTCGCCCGCCCAATGCCGAGAGTCGCTGGATGGCGCTCGATGGAGCCGTGAGAGTGTTTGCCAAGTTGCTGCGCACCACGATCGGCGAAGAGCAGGTCGCATTGGCGACGTACAGCAGTGGCGAAAATCTGCCCTATTGTGGCATGTCGAAAAAAGCGAGCTCACTCGATTCTCAATTGACGACAGATATCAATCTCATCGACGCGGCGATGGACGATCTGGCCACCACGGTTTGGAACGGCAACACCGATATCGAATCAGGCATGAGAACGGGACTCGCCGAACTGCAAGACGCGAGCCGCGCTCGCACGACAGCCGACAAGTACATGATTGTGATGACTGATGGTCATCAAAATCGAGGCGATTGCGTGGCCGCGGCCGCCGATTGTGCCGCCGCCAATGTGGTTGTTCATGCCGTCACGTTCAGCGACTACGCCGACCGGGGCCGCATGGCCGAAGTGGCTCGCGTGGGGGGTGGTCGGTATCTGCACGCCAGCAATCCGGCCGAACTCGAAGAGGCTTTTCGAACATTGGCCGCACAGATTTCGCAGATTACCGAATAGTGTGCCTCGCCCCGCTGATAAGCACGTGACGCTAATCACCGGTGGCTTAGGCTACCGACTCACCAGGTTTTCAATTGGATAGATTCGATGATGCATGCACGACGAAATCGCACTGAACGACGCGGTGCCGTTACCGTCGAGTTCGCACTCACCGCTCCGCTGTTGTTCATGGTGGTGATGGCGGGCATCGAATTCAGCCGTGCGAACATGTTGTTACACTCGACGACAATTGCCGCCGCCGAGGGGGCCCGCCGGGGAATCATTCCGGGGGCGACCGCCGACGAAATCGAAGCCGTAGCGCGACAAGAGCTCTCGTACATGGGTATCGCCGAAGCCATTGTGCTCGTTCAGCCTGCCATCATCACCAAGGACACCACGCTTGTGACGGTGGGAGTCCATGTACCGATAAATGCGGCCAACGGTTATATCATACCTCAGTTTTTTCTTGGCAAGAGTCTCAGTAAGATCATGTCACTACCGCGGGAAGCAAAGAAAGACAACGACCTCGATAGGGCGATCAGGGATGCAGAAATGGCGATGAAAGAAAAGTTGGCGGCGGCCGATAAGGCAGCGAATGAAGCCGTCAAAGAGGCTTCCAAATTACTGAAAGAATCAGTCCACACAGCCGTGACGGCCAGCTAAGCAGACGCGGTAATCTTCTCGCCCAGCGACCATCCCCATTCCGAACGCTCGACCCGCCGATACAGCGTATCGCGTTCAATCGGCTCGCGGCCCGCTTCGCGGATCACTTGCTCGATATCGGCGACACTCATGATCTCGGGTGTCGTTGCGCCGGCGTCGTGGTAAATCAGCTCGTGCCGCACAGTGCCATCAATGTCGTCGGCCCCATACGACAACGCGATCTGCGCCGTACCAATGCCCAGCATGATCCAGTAGGCCTTGATGTGCGGCACATTGTCGAGCATCAGTCGGCTAATCGCCATCGTGCGCAAGTCCATCAGCCCGCTCGGCTTCTTGAGATTCCGCTCGGCACCCAGCTTCGTGTTCTCGGGATGGTAAGCAAGCGGAATGAACGTCTGAAACCCGCCCGTTTTGTCTTGTAGCTCGCGCAAGCGGATCAAGTGGTCGATGCGGTGATAGGCCTGTTCGATGTGGCCATACAGCATCGTGCAATTGGTCTTGAGGCCCAATTCGTGGGCGGTGCGATGGGTGTCGAACCACCGGCTGCTGTCGGCTTTGTGTTCGCAAATCTGATTGCGGACCTCGGGATGAAAAATCTCGGCCCCGCCACCAGGCATGCTCCCTAGCCCCGCTTCGATCATGTCTTCGAGCACCCAGCGAATCGGCTTTTTCGTGAGCCGACAAAACCAATCGATCTCGACCGGTGTCCACGCCTTGAGGTGCAGGTCGGGATAAGCATCGTGCAAAACGCTCACCACGCGGCGATACCAGTCGTACTTGGCTTGGTGGTGGAGTCCGCCGACGATGTGCATCTCGGTACATCCGTTGTCGATCGCTTCCTGTCCGCGCGCGAGCACCTGCTCGTCGTTCATCCAATAGCCCTTGGCATCGCGCAAGTCGGCCCGGAACGCACAGAACGTGCAACGATAAACGCAGACGTTGGTCGGATTGAGGTGAGTGTTGATGTTGTAGTAGCCGGCGTTACCGTTCTTGCGCTCGCGCACGAGGTTGGCGAGTTCGCCCAACTCGGGCAAAGGCACCTTGGGCGATTCGAGCAACAGTCCATCGTCGAACGATAGCCGCTCGCCCGCTTCGACTTTCTGGCGGATTGGTTTCAAAATTTCGGAAGAAGTGCGGAGCATGGCGCGTTCGATGAAGTAAATGGTAGGCGAGCGTGCATTCTAGCCGACGAGCTACGTCTCCTCGCGGGCGGTCCTACGAGACGTAGCTCGTCGGCTATTCGCGTAGGTTTACAGCAGCAAATCCACGACTCCAACCGCAAGCAGCCCGATGCTGATCACCGCGTTCACGTTAAAGAAGGCGATATTTACCCGCCCGAGGTCATCGGGGCTGACGATCCAGTGCTCGTAAACCAGCAGCACAGCGACCATGCCGATGGCGGCCAAGTAAATGG
>JBGSWC010000302.1:0-27707 GCA_041752635.1 Pirellulales bacterium
GTGGGGCAAGTTTTTGGACTGCAAGCAAAAGCTGTGGTCGCCGCAGACGCGGGATTGCGGGTGTAGCTCAATGGTAGAGCAATAGCCTTCCAAGCTGAAGACGAGGGTTCGATTCCCTTCACCCGCTTGGCTCCGACTGGCTTCGCGGACGGTCGGGGCCGACCTGCGCGAATCGAGAAGCGAGGCTCCGACCCTATTTCCGATATGGCGTTGCTCCGCTACACTGGCGAATTCCGTTTGTGTTGGCAAACCGATGTGGTTGTCGGTTTGGCGAGCGGCGGAGGGCGGAGAACGATGAGCGCTGGCGACCGCTGCTGTAGCTCAGTTGGTAGAGCACGTCATTGGTAATGACGAGGTCACGCGTTCAAGTCGCGTCAGCAGCTTTTCGGCACACCGACCGGCAAATTACCAGTTGCCGGGCGAAGTGTTGTTAACAAAATTTATTACCCTTAACCCGTTACGACCCAAGAAAAGCGAGTTAAAAGAAAGCGATGGCCAAGGACACCTTCGAACGCGTCAAACCCCACGTTAACGTGGGTACCATTGGTCACATTGACCACGGCAAAACCACGACCACTGGTGCGATTCTGCAAGTGCAGGCCGCCAAAGGACTGGCGAAGACGAAGTCGTATGCCGACATCGCCAAAGGTGGTACCGTTCGCGACGAGACCAAGACAGTGACCATTGCTGCGGCTCACGTCGAATACAACACCGAAAATCGGCATTACGCCCACATCGACTGCCCGGGCCACGCCGACTTTATTAAGAACATGATCACCGGTGCTGCCCAGATGGACGGGGCAATTCTGGTCGTGTCGGCCGCCGACGGCCCGATGCCGCAGACTCGCGAGCATATTTTGTTGGCTCGCCAGGTCGGTGTGCCTCGAATTGTGGTATTCCTTAATAAAGTCGACCTCGTCGACGACGAAGAGCTCCTGGAGCTCGTCGAGCTTGAGGTCCGCGAGCTGCTCACCAAGTACGATTATCCGGGCGACGATATCCCTGTGATTCGCGGCTCGGCCAAGGGGGCTTACGACAATCCATCGGACCCCGAAGCGTCGAAGTGCATCAGCGAGCTGATGGACGCCATCGATACCTACATTCCCGAGCCGACACGCGAAGTCGACAAGCCATTTTTGATGGCCATCGAAGACGTGTTCAGTCTCGAAGGTCGTGGTACCGTGGCGACCGGACGTATCGAGCGTGGCATCGTCAAGGTGGGTGACGAAGTCGAGATCGTTGGTCTCGGTCCGTCAGCCAAGACGATTTGCACGGGTGTTGAAATGTTCAACAAGTCACTGCCCGATGGTCAGGCTGGCGACAACGTCGGCTGCCTGCTGCGTGGTGTCAAACGCGAAGACATTCAACGCGGCCAAGTGCTCGCCAAGCCAGGCAGCATTCCCCCGCACACGAAGTTCGAAGGCGAAGTCTATGTACTGAGCAAGGAAGAAGGGGGTCGCCACACGCCGTTCTTTAGTGGCTACCGTCCTCAGTTCTACTTCCGCACGACCGACGTCACCGGTTCGGCCAACCTGATGGGCGACGCCGAAATGTGTATGCCGGGCGACAATACCCGTCTAAGCATCGAACTGTCGAAGCCAATCGCGATGGACGAAGGCGTTCGTTTCGCCATCCGCGAAGGTGGTAAGACGGTTGGTTCGGGCGTTGTAACGAAGATTCTTGAGTAATGTAATTAATAACGAAGCCAGAATGACGAATGACGAAAACCAAATTCGTGATTCGCTCAGTCGTCAATCTGGCTTTACCACAATAGGGGCGTAGCTCAATTGGCAGAGCGCTGGTCTCCAAAACCAGAGGTTGTGAGTTCGATTCCCACCGCCCCTGCCATATACCGGGCTCCCGCAAATCGGTGATTTTTGCCATTTGTGGGTCGCGCTGATCGCGGCAGTCAACCGCCGATTTTGGCGGGTAACACTGCCGCGTGTTGTTGAGTTTTTGCGTCGATTGCACCCGTGTTTCGACCGGGTGCGATCGACGTTTTAGTTAGTAAATTCAGGTTCGTGAAGGCCGAGCAATCGGCATCCTTCCGCATGGGAGTGACAGGGCGTGGCCGCGCTATTGCAAACGCTATTTACATTCGATTTCTACAAACGCACCCAGGGCAAGCTGGTTCGGCAGGTGACCTTTGCGTCGCTGGCGATTATCGTCGTCTTGGGGTGCTGGGCACTGAAGCAGTCGCTGATTGAAGAAGAAAGGGCCCTGCAGTTTGGGCTGCCGCTAGCGCTGCTCGCGGCCGGTATTTGGGCCTCCTTTAGGATCGTTCACTTTCCGCCTTTTTCTGACTTTTTGATTTCGGTCGAAGCCGAAATGAATAAGGTGTCGTGGCCCAGGCGAGGCGAGCTTTACCGCGCGAGCATTGTTGTGATGCTGGTCATTTTTTTGATGGCCGGCTTGCTTTTCGGATATGACTTGCTGCTGAAATACATAGCCAGCCTGTGGGTAACGCTAGGTGAATTCATTGCCGAGTGGACTTCGTAGCCTTTCGGGCACAGCCGATCGAATTTGACCGAAGTTGATGGGAGTAAATGGATCCGTGAACGAAGACCGCGACCCCGCCGAAGATAACGATCAAGCCGTCGTTCACGATGGGCCGACTGATGCGCCGGCCGAGAAGACCGCGGAAGCTGAATCGGCTGAAGTAGCAGGCGTCGCCAGCGAATCACCGACAGCTGCCGCGAAGGCAGAGGCGCCCGAAATACAGGCCGGCGGCGATTTATCGGACGACACGGTCATCGAGAACGCAGCGAACGACTCGACTGCTGGCGAAGCCGATGTATCGGTCGATGACGAAGACGACCAAGCCGACGAAGTCGAGGTTCCAGCCGCGAAGGTTCCCAGCGGGCCGGTCGAGCTGAATCTCGAAGCCGAAGAGGAGATCAAGCACGAGTGGTACATCCTCAAGGTCCAGAGTAATCGCGAGCGATCGATTTCCGACGCGCTCAAGCGCAAGGTAGCCATTGAGGGACTCGACGCCTATTTCGACGACATCAAAGTCCCCACCGAGAAAGTGACCGAGTTCAAGGGGGGCAAGAAGAAAATCGTCGAACGCAAAATCTGGCCCGGCTACATCGCCGTTCACATGCACGTGAACGATGACACTTGGTTCGCCATTCGCGAAACTTCGGGGATCGGCGATTTCACCGGATCGGGCGGAAAGCCGACACCGATGACCCCCGAAGACATCAAAAAAATTATGCCCCCCGAGGAGACCGAGACCGAAGAGGCCCCGAAACTCGACATCAAGTTCAAGCTGGGCGACAAGGTTAAGGTCATGGAGGGGAACTTCGAGAACTTCGAAGGCGAAGTGAGCGGTATCGACGAGGCCCATGGCCGGGTGACGGTCATGCTGAGCATCTTCGGCCGACCGACGCCGGTCGAGCTGGAATATTGGCAGGTCGAGGTGGTCTAGTAGCTGAAGCCTGGTTCTCGCCTTGGTTGCGGTCAATCTTTGTTCCGTAGCGGGCGGCACGGGAAAAGAATTTTGGAAATCTTGGCCGATGCCCGCTTGTCAATGGCGAATGCCCAAGTGTACAACGTAGGGCTCGCTGCCTAGCAATCGTGGCGAGTAACATACGAGAAAATTCGCAATAGTGTCGGTGACATGGCAAAGCAGGTAGTTGGTAAAGCGGCATTCCAAATTCCCGGTGGGCAGGCAACTCCTGCTCCTCCCGTTGGTACGGCGCTGGGTAAATATGGCATCAACTTGGGCCAGTTTGTCCAAGCTTTTAATGAATCGACGCGTGAAGCGAACGGAATGATGATTCCGGTTGTTGTGACGTTGTACAACGACCGCACATTTGAGTTCATCACTAAGAGTCCGCCGGCTGCGGTGCTGTTGAAGAAGGCCGCCGGTGTAGCAAAGGGCTCGGGTGTGCCAAACAAAACCAAGGTGGGCAAGGTCACCAACGCCATGCTCGAAGATATTGCTAACACCAAGATGCAAGACCTAAATGCTCGCGATTTGGAGCACGCCGTGCGGATGATCGCCGGCACCGCCCGCAGCATGGGTTTGGTTGTCGAAGGTTAGGTGTTCGTAGGTAAAAGTCATTATCGCTGCCGAGACGGTGGCTTGCACTAGAAGGTGCCGATCAAGATGCCCAAAGTATCGAAGAGACTGAAATCGCTCGCGAAAAAGCGACCTGAAGGCGCGCTGCCGCTCAGTGATGCGGTGGCGAAGCTCAAGGAGTTCGATGGTACTAAGTTCGATCAGTCGGTCGAAATCGCCATGCGTTTAGGTATTGATCACACTCAGGCCGATCAAATCGTTCGCGGCTCGCTGGTGCTGCCTCACGGGATTGGTAAGCAACAGCGTGTGGTGGTGTTTGCCAAGGGTCCGGCGGCCGAAGCGGCTCGTGCGGCCGGGGCCGACGAGGTGGGCGAAGAGGAGTTGTCGAAAAAGATTCTGGGCGGTTGGACCGACTTTGATGTCTGTATTGCCTCGCCCGACATGATGAAGCTTGTTGGTCCGCTCGGTCGTGTGCTTGGTCCGCGCGGGCTCATGCCGTCGCCCCGTGCGGGTACGGTGACGCCTGATGTGGGCAAGACTGTTGCCGAGTACAAGGCGGGTAAGGTCGAGTTCCGCAACGACAAGGGTGGTAACATCCATGCCATCGTTGGCAAGTTGAGTTTCGACGCTGACAAGCTGGCCGACAACGTGCAGTCGTTTGTGAACAAGATTTTGTCGCTCAAGCCGAATGCCGTGAAAGGTATCTATGTCAAGAGCGTCCACTTGAGTGCGACGATGAGCCCCAGCGTACGGCTGGCCGTCTAGCAGACCGTTTAGCGAATTCAAATTGACAGTGGGCTGATCGTTGTGTTGGCCACGATGGGATTGAAGCCATGAGTAAGTTTGTAAAAGGCATGATTTGCGACGACCTTCGTCGCCGCTGGGACGGCGTCGGCGAGGCGATGCTGGCTGATGTGTCGGGGCTCGAAGCCAACGACACCGTCGAACTTCGCAAGCATTTTCGTGAGCGTAAGCTCAGTATGTTGGTTGTGAAGAATAGCCTGGCTCGTTTGGCAACCAAAGATTCGCCGCTGGGTCCCGCGTTTGAGGGCGAAGGAGGCTCGACCGCCGTCGTCTGGGGTGCTGAAGATGTGGTGGCCCTCGCCAAGGAGATTACCAAGATTGTCGACAGTAAAAAGTTTGGCAAGTTCACCCCTAAGGGGGGTGTCATGGAAGGTGCCAAGCTCACTGCCGACGAAGTCAAGGCAGTGAGCAAGTGGCCGAGTCGTGGCGAGCAACTCAGTATCCTGATGGGGCAAGTCCTCTCGCCGGGTGCGATGCTCAGTGGCCAGTTGCTCGGAACCGCGAAGGGTATCGCTAGCCAAATCAAGCAGATTTCCGAAAAGGAAGAAGAAGCTGCCTAAGTGGGTTTTGGCAACTCTCGTGTCGTCGCAGCGCGTCGTCAATCATTCGTGTTCATTTATTTTCCCGTACAGTTTACCCCTAAAACTTTTGCGAAGGGGCCAACCTTGGCCCGTCAGTCAGAAAGGACCTAGTTAATCATGGCGACAGACGCACCCGTTATGGAATACAGCGGCACCACCAAGGATCTTGGTGAAAAAATCATCGGCCTCACACTGAAAGAGGCCAAGGAACTGAGCGATTATCTCAAGGACGTTCACGGCATCGAGCCCGCATCAGGCGGCGGTGTGATGATTGCTGCTCCCGCTGGCGACGGTGGCGGTGCCGATGCTCCCGCTGAGCAGACCGAGTTCGACGTTGTGCTCGAAGGCTTCGGCGACAAGAAAATTGGCGTTATTAAAGCGGTTCGCGAAGCGACCGGCCTGGGTCTCGTCGACGCCAAGAAGATGGTCGAAGGGGTGCCGAGCAAAATCAAGGAAGGTATCTCGAAAGAAGACGCCGAGGCACTCAAGGCCAAGCTCGAAGAAGCGGGTGCCACGGTCGCTGTTAAGTAGTCGTCGCTTCGTCGCGGAGTCGATAAAGAGTGCTGTCGGGGTCGCCCCACGGGGCGGCCTGTGTATTTGTTTTGTTGTAAATTGCCCTGATTGGCGATATTTCCGTGAATTTTCACAGGGCCCCATCGCCAAGAGGCCCGCGATTTGCTACAACTTACCGGTCGGGTGTGTCGGGCCGCTCGCTTCCTCAATCTGTGGGTTGCATGATCTTCGTGCCGCGTGTCGCAATTCGGTCGGCAGTCTCAAGCCCTTTAGAAGTATTGGGGTTCGAGGTGTTGGCGACAGTCGCTAGGTGCAGTTCTACGCGCGGTCCCCGCTCTCGCTTCGTGCCAATTACGTCTCGCGTCTGTGTCTTTTGTTGGCGGCAAAATGGCCGCTCGGACATCGACATTGTTCATTAAGGAGAAGTCTGCAAATGGCAGTGCCTGCGCAGCGTCGTCTCAATACACCCGAAGTTCGCTCTTTTGGCAGCGGCCGCGAGCCGCTCGAAATCCCCGATCTCACTGAGATCCAAACTGCCAGTTACGCAAAGTTTCTGCAATACCATTCTGGGTCTGGCGCGAAGCGCAAGAACGAAGGTTTGGAGGCGGTGCTACGCGAAATTTTCCCGATCGAGAGCTACGACAAAACGGTTCGTCTTGAATACGTTCGCTACGAATTGGGCAAGCCTCGTTACGAGCCCGACGAGTGCCGTCAATTGCGATTGACATATGGCCGTCCGTTTCGCGTCTGGCTGCGGCTCGTTAAACAGGATGAGCCGATCGAAGAAGAGGTTTATCTCGGCGACCTGCCGATCATGCTCGGCGGCGGTGAATTCATTATCAACGGTGCCGAGCGTGTGGTGGTGAGCCAGTTGCACCGTAGCCCCGGTATCGACTTTGTGTCCGATACGGAAACGGACGGGCGCCGAGTCTACAGTTGCCGTGTGATTCCCGAGCGGGGTAGCTGGATCGAGGTAAACACGACCAAGAAAGACAGTATCGCGGTCCGCATCGATCAAAGCGGCAAGTTCAGCGTCATGACTCTGCTGCGGGCGATGGACCCCAAGTTCAGCCTCGACTCCGACATTCTCAAGGCGTTCTCGGAAGTCGAAAAGCAGAAGATCGTCGATGGTCGCAGCGTCGCAAAGATCGACGGCAAGATCGCTGTGAGCGATATCGTTTACCCGGTGGGCAGCGATCGTGCCGGTGAAATTATCATCGAGTGCGGTCAAAAGATAACCAAGACCGTTGCCGAAACGATCTGCAGTTCGGGCGTTAAATCGGTCGAAGTGATGACAGTGCCCGCTTCGCCTCACTTGGTGAATGCGCTAGCCGACGATGTGACGAGCAGTCACGAAGAAGCTTTGCTGCGGATCTATCAGCGATTGCGTCCGGGAAATCCGCCACAGCTTGAGAAGGCCCGCACACTATTTCATGAGAAATTCTACGACACTAATCGCTATCGTTTGGGTCGCGTGGGCCGGTTCCGGATCAACCGCAAACTGGGGCTCAATGTTCCCGAAGACGAGATGATTCTTCGTCCCGAGGATGTCATCAACTCAGTGAGCTACATTCTGGGCCTGATCGCTGGCCAAGAGGGGATTGAAGTCGACGACATCGATCACCTGGGCAACCGGCGTTTGCGGACTATCGACGAATTGGCGGCCGACGAGCTTCGCAAGGGCTTCTTAAAGCTTCGTCGCACGGTGCAGGAGCGGATGAGCCTCAAGGATGCCGAGGACATGACTCCTCGCAGCCTCATCAATCCCAAGAGTATTTCTGCCGCGATCGAATACTTTTTCGGTCGGGGCGAATTGTCGCAGGTGGTCGACCAGACCAACCCGCTCAGTATGCTCACCCACGAGCGTCGACTCTCCGCGCTCGGTCCGGGCGGTTTAAATCGCAAGCGAGCTGGCTTTGAAGTTCGCGACGTGCATATTAGTCACTACGGCCGCATCTGTCCGATTGAAACGCCGGAAGGTACGAACATCGGCTTGATTTCGAGCCTCGCAATGTACGCGACGATTGACGAATACGGTTTCTTGGTGACTCCTTATCGTAAGGTCGTGAACGGCAAGTTGACCGAAGAAATCGAGATGTTGCGAGCTGACCAAGAGCATAGTGCCTATGTTGCCTCGGCTGATGCGAAGGTCAAGAACGGCAAGCTCGAGGGCGATACGCTAGTGGCTCGCCATCGTGCCGACTTTGTGTTGATTCCGACAGAGAAAATTCAGTACATCGACGTCGCACCAAGTCAGATGATTGGTGTCTCGGCCGGTTTGATTCCGTTCCTCGAGCACGACGATGCCAACCGCGCGCTGATGGGATCAAACATGCAACGACAAGCGGTGCCACTTTTGGTAACTGAGCCACCTGTTGTAGGTACGGGTCTCGAAATCGATGTCGCGCGTCACAGCGGTATGCTGGTTCGAGCTGGTCACAAAGGTACTGTTACTTACGTCGACGCCGAACGCATTGAGATTGGACCCGAAGTCCACAAACTGCGCAAGTTTGTCGGCCTCAATGAACGAACTTGTCAAAACCAGCGTCCGCTGGTGAAGCCGGGTGACAAGGTAGAAAAAGGTCAGGTGATTGCCGACGGTGCTGCGACTCACCTGGGTGAGTTGGCGCTCGGTCGCAACGTACTCGTCGCGTTTATGTCGTTCGAGGGCTATAACTTTGAGGACGCGATTATCCTCAGCGAAGACCTCGTCAGGAAGGATACGTATACGTCGATTCACATCGAAGAATTCGACGTTGAAGTTCGTGAAACGAAGCTCGGGCGCGAAGAGTTCACTCGCGATATTCCCAACGTCAGCGAAAAAATGCTAAGGAATCTCGACGAGACCGGCATTGTTCGCATTGGCACCTTCGTGCGACCAGGCGACATTCTCGTCGGCAAGGTCTCGCCGAAGAGCAAAACCGAGCTCACGCCCGAAGAAAAACTGCTGCACGCTATTTTTGGTCGGGCTGGGGAAGACGTAAAGAACGATTCGCTCGAGGTTCCCTCGGGCGTCGAAGGCATCGTCATCGATACTCAAAAGTTCTCGCGCCGCATGAGTCTTAGCGAAGACGAGCGAAAAGACTTTGAGCGTGACCTGAAGTTGGCCGAGAAAGATGGCAACGAAGCGATCGCCCTCGCCTTCTCTGAAATGGTGAAGGAGATCGAAGGCGTTCTCGGCCGAAAACTGACCGACGACGATGGCAACTCGATTGTCCACGAGCAAGATCCGCAATTTGTCGCGGAACAAGCTCAGAATTTCCGTGTCGAGTCAATCGATATGCGGAGCCCGCAAAAGCAAAAGGATGTCGAGAAGCTCTATAAGCAACTTTGGCCAAACGTCGAAGCAGCTATCGACACGCGCGACCGCAAGCTTAATAGCATGAAGCGAGGCGACGAGCTTCGAAGTGGTGTGTTGCAGATGGTCAAGGTCTATATCGCCACCAAGCGGGTGATTTCGGTCGGTGACAAAATGGCCGGTCGGCACGGTAATAAGGGTGTGATTTCAAAGATTATGCCGATCGAGGACATGCCATTCTTGCCCGACGGAACTCCCGTCGAGATTATGCTCAATCCGCTCGGCGTACCGAGCCGTATGAATGTCGGGCAGATTCTCGAAACCCACCTCGGCTGGGCCGGTGCTCACCTTGGTTTCCGCGCCGTCACGCCGGTCTTCGATGGTGCGGAAGAGGGCGAGATTAACGAGTTACTCGAACAGGCGGGCTTGCCCCGCAATGGAAAGCCGAAGTTGATCGATGGTCGCACCGGCGAGCAATTTGAGCAAGCGACCACGGTCGGTTACATCTACATGCTCAAGCTGCACCACTTGGTCGACGACAAAGTTCACGCCCGTAGCACCGGTCCTTACTCGCTGATTACACAGCAACCGCTCGGTGGTAAGGCGCGTTTCGGTGGACAGCGATTTGGTGAGATGGAAGTTTGGGCGCTCGAAGCTTATGGCGCCGCCTACATCTTGCAAGAGTTGCTCACCGTCAAGAGCGACGACGTCGAAGGCCGCACCAAGATTTATGAATCGATGGTCAAGGGCGAGAACACGCTCGAAGCCGGCACCCCGGCTAGCTTCGACGTACTCACCAACGAGATCCGCGGCTTGGGACTGAATATGCAACTTGAGAAACGGGCGATTTAGATTGAGGAGATTCGTACAAGCGGTCTTCGAGTGGATGGAAGCGTGAATTGCAAAATCGACATGCAATCTGACAACCATCAACAAACACAAAGATAGCGACCAGTGGCCAGACGCTAAATTTGCAGATTGCAAAGTTTGTTTTGTAGTTTGCAATTTCAATAAGGAGCAGAGTATGAGCTTGTTAGAAACCTCCAATTACGATCGCATCAACGACTACGCATCGGTCAAGATCAGCCTTGCACGGCCGCACGATATTCGTAGCTGGTCGTTTGGCGAAGTGAAAAAGCCCGAAACGATCAACTACCGTACCTATCGCCCCGAAAAGGACGGCTTGTTTTGTGAGCGAATTTTCGGTCCCGAAAAGGATTGGGAATGCGCCTGCGGCAAGTACCGGGGTATGAAGTACAAGGGCATGATCTGTGACCGCTGTGGAGTGAAGGTCACACATAGCCGCGTGCGCCGCAAGCGGATGGGCCACATCGAGTTGGCCGCTCCGATCGTTCACATTTGGTTTTTCAAAGCGATGCCCAGCCGACTCGGTTCGCTGTTGGCGATGAAGACGACGAGTCTTGAGAAAGTCATTTATTTCCAAGACTACGTGGTCACGAATCCGGGCGACACTGCGCTCAAACCGCAACAAATGCTCACCGAAGAAGAGTATCGCCAGGCTCGTGAGGAGTATGGCGAGGGCACATTCGAGGCCGACATGGGTGCCGAAGCGGTTCGCAAGCTCATGCAGCAGCTCGATCTTGTCAAGCTGTCAGAAGAATTGCGTGTCGATCTCAAAGAAACCGGCAGCAAGCAAAAGGCGAAAGATCTGATCGGTCGGCTGAAAACGGTCGAGGCGATTCGCGATTCCGACAACAAGCCGGAGTGGATGGTACTCGATGTGATTCCAGTCATTCCACCCGACTTGCGGCCACTGGTTTTGCTCGACAGTGGCAACTTCGCGACGAGCGACCTCAACGACCTTTATCGTCGCATCATCAACCGCAATAACCGGCTCAAAAAACTAGTCGACCTCAATGCGCCAGAGGTCATCATCCGCCACGAAAAGCGGATGCTACAGCAGTCGGTCGACGAATTTTTCTATAATAATCGTTGCAAGCGACCGGTGCTCGGTTCGAGCAATCGCCCGCTGAAATCGCTGACCGACATGATCAAAGGAAAGCAGGGTCGTTTTCGCGAGAACCTGCTCGGTAAGCGTGTCGACTATTCGGCGCGGAGCGTGATCGTGGTCGGCCCTTCGCTCAAGTTGCACCAATGTGGTTTGCCCAAGAAGATCGCACTGGAACTGTATCAGCCATTCATCATTCGTCGCCTGAAGGAACTCGGCCACGCCGACACGATCAAGAGCGCGAAGAAGATGCTCGAGCGCAAGGACGACGAGGTATGGGACATCCTCGAAGAGGTGATCACCAACCACCCGGTGCTGCTGAATCGGGCCCCGACGCTACACCGCATGGGCATTCAAGCGTTTGAGCCGATATTGGTGGAAGGGAACGCCATTAACTTGCATCCGTTGGTTTGCCGAGGTTTCAACGCGGACTTCGATGGCGACCAGATGGCGGTACACTTGCCTTTGTCGATCGAAGCTCAGGTCGAAGCTCACACTTTGATGATGAGCACCCACAACATCTTTAGTCCGGCGAACGGTGCGCCGATTATTAGTCCGTCGCAGGATGTGGTGATGGGTTGTTACTACATCACAATGGGTGTGCCCGAGAGTAAGGGCGACGGCATGATTTTTAGCTCTTTCGAAGAAGTCGAAATGGCCCATGCCGAGGGCAAAGTGGGCACGCATGCCAAGATCAAAGTTCGCCTACCTTCGCATCGCTCGCTCCGCGAAGAATACCGCAAGCCGGGGGCACAAGGCAAGGTGATTTCAACAACTGTCGGGCGTGTGTTCTTTAATAGCATCTTGCCCGATGGCATGCCCTATTACGACACGCCATTAGTGTCGAAACAACTCGGTCGAGTGATTAGCGACTGCTACGAGTTCCTTGGTCGTAGCAAGACGATAACGCTGCTCGATGACATGAATCGCATCGGATTCAAGCAAGCCACTCGCAGCGGACTGTCGTTTGCTACCGATGACTTGGTCACCCCCGACAGCAAAGAAAAAATTCTCGCTGATGCCGAAAAGGAAGTTATCAAGAACAACAAAGCCTATCAGCGAGGCATCATCACCGAAGGCGAGCGTTACAACAAAGTGCTCGATGCTTGGACGCACGCCCGCGAAAAAATTACGACCGAGATGATGAAGGAACTCGAAGGCGACTTTCGCGAAGATGGCTATGTGAACCCAGTCTTCTTGATGGCTCACTCAGGTGCTCGTGGTGGTGTCGAACAGATGCGTCAGTTGGGTGGTATGCGTGGTTTGATGGCCAAGCCGAGCGGTAAGATTATCGAGACACCAATCAAGGCCAACTTCCGCGAAGGGCTAACGGTGCTCGAATACTTCAGCTCGACTCACGGTGCCCGCAAGGGTCTCGCCGACACGGCCCTGAAGACGGCCGACTCAGGTTACCTCACTCGCAAGCTGGCCGACGTCGCCCAAAACATGGTGATCACCACACACGATTGCGGGACCACCAAAGGCATCACCAAGGGCATCATCTACCGTGGTGAAAAAGTCGAGGTCAGCCTCGCCGATTCGATTCGCGGTCGCGTCAGTCGGTCGAATATTGTCAATCCGATTACTGACGAAGTGATTGTGAGCGAGAATGGCATGATCACCGGTGAAATCGCTCAAAAAATCGAAGAACTCGGTCTCGAACGAATTCAGGTTCGTAGCCCGATGACCTGTGAAGCAGCCCTCGGAATGTGCCGTTGCTGCTACGGTATGGATATGTCGACCGGTTCGATGGTCGAAGAAGGCATGGCTGTCGGTATCATCGCGGCTCAAAGCATCGGTGAACCAGGCACCCAGCTCACGATGCGTACGTTCCACATCGGTGGTGTTGCTCAGGGTGGAGTCGAGACGAGCGACATCAAGGCAACCAAGGACGGCATCGTTCGCTTTGCGCGACTTAAGACCGTTGTCAACAAAGAAGGCCTGCGTGTTGTGCTCGCGCGTAACGGCGAGATTTCGCTTGTCGACGATAAGGGTCGCGAGATCGAAAAATACGAAGTGCCTGCCGGTGCGACAATTCGCATCGACGACGAGAGCAAAGTCAAGCAGGGCGATGTACTTTGCGAGTGGGATCCGCACTCGATTCCGATTCTCGCCGAGACGGGTGGCAAAATTCGTTTCGAGGACTTAATCGAAGGCGAGACGATTCGTGCCGAGCGCGACCCGAGCGGACACATTCGCTACACGGTCATGGAGCACAAAGGCGATTTGCATCCGCAAATCGTGGTCGAAGACGCCAAGGAAGGCAAAGTTCTCGACTTCTACTACATGCCCGAGAAAGCCAACCTCGAAGTCAAAGAGGGCGATACCATCACCCCCGGTACCGTCATCGCCAAGACGCCACGACAGGCCGGTGGTACCCAAGATATCACGGGTGGTCTGCCTCGCGTGACCGAAATTTTTGAGGCGCGCAAACCGAAAGATCCGGCCGTGATCGCCGAGATCGACGGTACGGTTGAAATTCTCAAAGAGAAGAAGCGCGGTAAGCGATCGATTATCATCCGCAATGAAAGTGGCGTCGAATTCGAGCACTTGGTGACGCAAAACAAGCACCCTCGCGTTCACTCGGGCGATATCGTCAAGGCGGGCGACTCGCTGGTCGACGGTCCGCTGGTGCCGCACGATATTCTTCGTGTGTCGGGCGAAGAAGCAGTTCAACAATATCTGGTCCGCGAAATTCAAAACGTATATCGCAGCCAGCGAGTTGAGATTAACGACAAGCACATTGAGATCATCGCGTCACAAATGCTTCGCAAGGTGCGAGTCGATTCGCCGGGCGATACCGATCTGTTGCCTGGCAGCGTGATCGATAAGTACGACTTCCGGGTCGCCAACGATCAAGTCAGCAAGTGCGTAAAGATCACCGAGAAAGGCGACAGCGATTTCGAGGTCGGTTCGATCATTCCGAAGCCGGTTCTCGAACAAGCCAACGCGACAATCGAGGGACTTGGTGGCGAGATGGCAAAGGGGGGGCGTTGTCGGAAGGCATCGAGCTCGACCCAGTTGCTCGGTATCACCAAGGCATCGGTCCAAAGCCAGAGCTTTATCTCGGCTGCCAGTTTCCAAGAAACGACTAAGGTGCTGACCGAAGCGGCCCTGGCTGGTAAGACTGACCATTTGGTGGGACTCAAAGAGAATGTTATTCTCGGTCACCTAATCCCAGCCGGTACCGGCTTCCAGAGCATTCAGCAGTCGGAAGTCCGTATCCGTCCCGAAGCACTCGAAGCGCTCGCGGCCGAAAAGGCGAACATCCTCGAACGGGCCTTCCCATTGCTCGACAACGCTCCGTCGTCAGTCAATAACGGTGACGCATCGCCGGCACCAGCTCAGGGAGGACTCGACGGACTGCTGGGCGAGTCGGCTTCGGAAGAATAACCGACGAACCGACCCCCTCACCGACCCCGACCCCCTCGAATACGCTTTCAGGGGGTTGACGTTGGCGGGCTCCGGGATACATTCAAGGATTCTCGCCTTGGGGCTGGGAATCACACTGCTAATTCGATTTTGTGGCAAACGACAGACGCTATGCCTACTGTAAATCAGCTTATCCGCTCGCCGCGGAAGAAAAAACGCAAGTTCAGCAAGTCACCGGTACTCGATCGGTGCCCGCAAAAGCGTGGCGTCTGCTTGCAGGTTCGTACCATGACTCCGAAAAACCCCAACTCGGCTTTACGGAAAATTACTCGTGTGCGGCTCTCGAATGGGAAGGAAGTCACGGTTTACATCCCGGGCGAAGGCCACTCGTTGCAAGAACACAGCATTGTGCTTGTGCGTGGCGGTCGCGTCCGCGACCTGCCAGGAGTTCGTTACCAAGTAGTTCGTGGAGCTCTTGATACGCTCGGCGTAAAAGACCGCAAGCGTTCGCGAAGTCGCTATGGAGCGAAAAAGGGATAGCTAAAGGGGAATGACGAAATCCGAATGATGGCTGACAAATACCTTTTATTTGACGTCAATCTCGGGTTTCGTCGTTAAGTCGTCATTTAGACATTCGTCATTCGTCATTCGGGATTTGTTTCAATGGGTCGCATTACCGCCAGTCGCGAACAACTCAAGCCCGATCCGATTCATGGGTCGCTGCTGGCTGCCAAGTTCATCAACTGCCTTATGCTCGACGGGAAGAAGAGCACAGCGCAACGCGTGTTTTACGATGCGCTTGATGTGATTAAGGAACGCCTTCCCGAAGAAGAGCCGATCGACGTCTTCACGCAGGCGCTCGAAAACGTCAAGCCGGCGATCGAAGTCCGCAGCAAACGGGTCGGTGGTGCGGCTTATCAAGTGCCTATGCAGGTGAACCGCGCACGGCAGCAATCGCTGGCAATTCGCTGGGTGCTGATGGCCATTCGCGAAAAGAAGGGGCGGGCGACTCACAAGAAGCTCGCCGACGAATTGGTGGCCGCTTTCAATCGCGAAGGAACCGCTATGAGCCGTCGCGAAAACGTGCATCGCATGGCCGACGCCAACAAGGCATTCGCCCACTTCGCCTGGTAGGCGACCAAAACAGTCTCTAATTGCTGCAACACGCCGCGACGATGCGGCGTTTTTCTTGCGCCGCTGTTGTTCCTGTCGTCGGGCTTCGCCAACACGGTGACTCTTGGCTCCAGGACACGAAAACTTTTCGTTGAGCGGTGTGACAGCTGCGATTGGGTATCGATTATAATACGGGGCGATAAAACCGCTCTAATCGCAGTCCGCTCGCCACTCCTCTTATGGCGCGCCACCTTCCCATAGAACGAGTCCGTTTCCATGTCGAATTTCACCAGGTACTTGCCAATCTGTCTCGCCGTTCTGTCAATTGCGCTCTATGCGCAGGCAAAAGAATCGCCGCCCGTCAATGTGATCGTCGTCATGGCCGATGACCTCGGAATTGGTGACACAACGCCCACAAATCCCGACTGCCAGATCGAGACGCCCCACCTGCAAAAATTAGCGGCCGAAGGCCTTACATTTCTCGATGCTCACTCGTCTAGTTCTGTCTGCACGCCGACTCGCTATGGGCTGTTGACCGGTCGCTACAATTGGCGCTCGCGTCTGGCGCGGGGTGTGTTGAGCGGAACCAGCGACCACTTGATTCCAGCCGATCGCCCCACCTTAGGGCACCTCATGCGGGGGGCCGATTACCATACCGCGATGATTGGCAAATGGCATCTCGGCTGGGATTGGCACAAAGTTGACGGACAGATCGACTTTTCGAAGCCCATTAAGAATGGGCCCAACATTAACGGTTTCGACAGCTACTATGCACACTGCGGTTCGCTCGACATGGCTCCCTATGTGTGGGTCGACACGGGGCGAGCTACCGCGATACCCAACCGCGTGGCTGGCGTTAGCAAACAAGAAGACGCCTATGGCTGGTATCGCCAGGGGCCGATCAGCCCCGACTTTGAGATCGATGAAGTGCTGCCTCATTTATTCGACAAGGCAATTGCCCACGTTGAGCAACGCGTCGAATCTGACAAGCCATTCTTCTTGTACCTTGCGCTCCCTGCTCCGCATACGCCCATCGTGCCGGTGCCTCCGTTCAAAGGGGCGAGCAAAATCAATCCCTACGCTGACTTCGTCATGCAGCTCGATCATCACATGGGGCAATTGATGGCATCTCTTAAGGCGGCGGGCATCGACGATCAAACGCTCGTGATTTTCACGAGCGACAATGGCTGTTCGCCGGAGGCCAATTTCAGCGAGCTGAATAAGCACGGGCACGATCCGAGCGCCGGCTATCGCGGACACAAGGCCGACATTTACGAAGGGGGCCATCGCGTTACATTCGTGGCGAGGTGGCCTGGGAGAATCGAACCGGGGCGCACAACAAAGGCGATGACTTGCCTGACTGATATTTATCCGACTTTGCGTGAGGTCTGCGGCCAAGAAGTAAAAGCCATGGGCGGGGAAGATGGTTTCAGCTTGCTGAGCGTGTTCGATGGTGCCGAAACATCGGGCCGTGATACCTTAGTGAGTCATTCGATCGGTGGCTCGTTTGCGATTCGCCAAGGTCCGTGGAAGCTCTGTCTGTGTGCCGGCAGCGGCGGATGGAGCGCCCCCACCGAGGCGCAAGCCGCTAAACAGCAGTTGCCTCCCCTGCAGCTATTCAATCTCGACGATGATCCGAGTGAATCGAAGAACTTGATGGACCAGCATCCGCAACAAGTCAATCGATTACTCGACCTGCTTGCTAAGCAGGTCGAAGCGGGCCGGTCTACCGAAGGCGAACCCTTGAAGAATGATCGTGCCGTGGAATTTCTTCCGAAGGGTGTTCGACTTCTGCTACAGAGCGATGTTAACTCTACAAAAACCATGATCTACAAACGGGTCGATGACGCAAAGAATTCCGAGCTGAAACTCTTTGTTGACAAACCGGCGAATTGGCTTCCGAACGACAAACGGCCGGCTATTGTTTTCTTCTTTGGTGGTGGCTGGGTCGGTGGTTCGCCTGCCCAATTTCAGCAACAGAGCGAGTACTTTGCTTCGCGCGGTATGGTGGGGATTCGCGTCGAGTACCGAGTCATACCAAAGGGCGACAACGGTCCGCCGACGATTTGCTGCCACGATGCGAAGTCGGCGATGCGGTTCGTGAGGTCGCATGCGGCAGATCTCGGCATCGACCCCGACCGAATCGCGGCCTCTGGCGGATCGGCCGGGGGACACCTCGCCGCGTTCGCAAGCATGGTCGATGGTATCGACGATCCTGCCGACGATGTGAACGTCTCGCCACGCGGCAATGCGATGGTGCTTTTCAATCCTGTGTTCGACAATGGACCCGACGGTGGCTGGAGTCACAAACGCGTCACTGACCGATACCTAGAATTCTCACCGGCCCACAATATCTCGGCCGACGATCCACCGGCGATCGTCTTCCTGGGCAGCAACGATGCATTGATCGGCGTACCGGTGGTGGAGCGTTTCAAGGCAAACATGGAAAAAGTTGGCGTGCGATGCGAACATCAGATTTTCGAAGGAGCCGGACACGGCTTTTTTAACCACGATCCATACCGCAGGCAGACACTCGAAGCCGCCGATAAATTTTTCGTGTCTCTCGGCTGGCTGAAACCGGCCCCGAAAAAACCTTCGGCGGCTGCTGGTGTCCAAGCAGCCGAATAGCAACAGTTGCCAAAAATGACCTAGCATAGCAGCGCGATGGCGGCGTCTTGAGAAGCTAGCGGGCGACCAAACCCTTCGTACCACGAACTCGCCACGAACTCGAAAGTGGCGATTTTTGAAGCGCCCGATGACACCCTGCCCCACGCAAGAATCCGCTATTAAGCACTCCGAGGTGGTATAGCTTGTCGGTTACTGCTTGCTGCATACCATCTGCTGCCCCCTCATTTCCCACAATAATCGATCACCCGCGCGATCTCACTCTTCATGTCCGCGCGGCGGACAATGCGGTCGATGTAGCCATGTTCGAGCAGGAACTCGCTCGTTTGGAATCCCTTAGGCAGCTCGATTCGGATGGTGGCCTTGATGGTTCGCGGACCGGCGAAGCCAATGAGTGCTTTTGGTTCGGCGAAGACAAGGTCGCCCAGCGAGGCGAAGCTGGCCGCCACGCCACCCATCGTGGGGTTGGTGAGGATCGAAATGAACAGCCCCTTCGCGTCAGCGTAGCGGGCCAGGGCGGCTGAGACTTTCGCCATTTGCATAAGCGACAGAATTCCCTCATGCATGCGGGCACCGCCGCCACTGCCGCTGACGATCACCAGCGGCAAGTTCTCGCGAGTGGCTCGTTCGATTAGACGGGCGAGGCGTTCGCCGACGACCGAGCCCATGCTCCCCATGATGAACGCGCTATCAGTCACGCCCACGGCGACCCGACGGGCACGGATCATGCCGCCACCGGTCAGGGCGGCATCCTTGAGCCCGGTTCGCGCTTGCTCGGCGACGACCCGCTCGGCATAGCTCTTTTTGTCGAAGAACTCCAGCGGGTCGGCCGGCATGAGGTCGCCGTCCCATTCGTCGAAGGTCCCGTCGTCGAGCAGGTATTTCACCCGGTCGAGAGCACTGAGGTACATGTGATGCCCACAGACGGGGCAGACATTCATGTGCCTTTGTACCTCTTTGCGAAAGACCGTTTCGCCACAGTCGTCACAGCGAAGCCACAACCCGCTCGGGACGCCCCGTTTTTCGCGAGGGCGCTTCTCAGAGCTAGCCCGGTCAGAGCTAGACCTGTCAGGGCCCGTGTTGCCGGGGCCACTGTTTTCGGGGCCGGTGTTCGGTGCAGATTCGGTCGACATTCGCGAGAGCATGGCTGTGCGAGGGGCCGTGGGAGCGTTCTTCGTCAACGGTTCATCTTAACAAGCTGGCTTTCGCTCCACTATGGCAGCGTGGGCTCCGCAAGCGAAGCGGGGTCGAGGGACGCAGAGTTATCGTACGGGGATTTTTGAACAATCGCGAGCGGGTTTCCCTGTCCCGCGATCCTTTATCGTGCTACCGTACTGGTACTGGCACGACCGGTTCAATCAGTTCCCACCGGGCCACCTGATTGCTGGGATTCCACATATCGCAGAGAGAATCGCCCGTAAGTAGGTGGCGGACGATGCTCGCGAGCGGATTGGCGACCACAATCGCCACGGTGCCGGACTTATGTTTGCGGGTGATCTTCGTTAGTGACTCTTGCACTCGCTTCTGGGCAGCATTGACCGATTCGCCCTGTGGTGGACAAACCGTTTGAGGCTCGACTTGCCAGCGTTTGTAGATTTTCGGCTGTTTGGTGCGAACGTCGTCGACGAGCATGCCTTGCCACAGGCCATGGTCGAGATTCGCCAGTCCCGCGATTGGCTTCGGTTTTAGGGCTGTCTTTTGAGCCAGCAGATCTCCTGTTTGCCTGGCAGCGTTTCCCGGGCCGGTGTAGATGGCAACGAGCCCGCTCGTGTCGATCTCGCCGAGTAGAAGTTCGACCTGTTGGCGACCATCTTCGCAAAGCGGAATGTCGAGATTCCCCTGTATACGACCTTGGCGGTCATACTCGGTCGAACCCGGCCTCAATAGTAGCACTTGGAACATGGTCGCCCCCCTCGGGCACAGCTATTTCTTGGTAGCGACGGCTTGTGCCGCCAGTTGGCGAGCGGCGACAGTCGAATCGGCTTGGCCGAAAATGGCCGAACCAGCGACTAATAGGTCGCTCCCCGCCGCGACGCAGCGGGCAATGGTTTCGCTGTTGATGCCACCATCTATTTCGAGCAGCGGATGAACATCGGTGCGGGCGGCTAACTCGGCGGTCTTTTCGAGTGCCACAGAGTCGAACTCTTGGCCCCCGAAGCCAGGCACCACACTCATGGTCAGCACCAAATCGCACAGCGGCAGCGACGCTTCGACGCTCGCTAGCGTCGTGGCCGGGTTGATCGCCAAACCCGCGAGTCGTCCTCGCTTGCGAATCGATTCGAGCGTCGGCCGAGGGTCGGCGACCGCCTCGGCATGGATGGTGACAATGTCGGCTCCAGCATCGCAAAATTCTTCGACGTATTTCTCTGGCTCGACGATCATCAAATGAACGTCGAGCGGTAGTTCCGTGACCCGACGTACCGCACGGACAATCGTCATTCCGTAGGTAAAGTTCGGCACGAAGCGACCGTCCATCACATCGAGATGCAGCACGGCCATGCCGGCCGCTTCCATGCGACGAACCTCGGCTTCGAGATTCGCAAAGTCGCATAGGAGCAACGACGGATTGATGGCCGGGCTCGCACCGCGAAGCTTGCGGACCAAACTATCGCGTTGTTCGTGGACGCTCGTCAAATTTCACTGCGTATTAGGACAATAAATTTTTGAGCCAAAGGGGCCAGCCCTCGGGTTCTCTACGCGGTTATTTTTTCTCGCTGGCTGGCGCCAACAGATCAGCCACCAATCTCGTATGGATCGGTAGCTGTCGAAACTGCGTAAGCCTCGAAATTCTCTGACTGCGGTGCCCGTCTGTCAATGCGGTAGATCGGTCGACGGACTTCGCAGGATGAGTGATCGCGGAACTCCGCAATCGAATTCCGGTCCTGCGAACGAAACGCCTTCGAAATCGCGACATTTGTCGTAACTCAATGCTAATAGAGAGTTTACGACATCTCTAAGCGGCCATGACAGCTTCCGACGTGGCCACGGAAGTTGATTTTAGTCCCTTGCTATCGGGGGGCAAGTCAGGAAGATCAAATTCTTCGGCGCGAGGCAGCTGATCGACCGAATCGATCCCAAATAGCGTCAGAAACCGCGGCGTTGTGCGAAAGACGGTTTTCGTTGACGGACCGGTGATCTTCTCTCGTGCGACGAGTCCACGTCGTACCAGTTGCGCCAACAACGCGTGACTTTTCGATTCACGTAGTCGATCGATCGTCGCCGATTCAACCGGCTGGCGATAAGCGACGACTGCTAGCACTTCGAGCGCGGCGGGGGAGAGTGTGGTTCCCTTCAGCCGCCCGAGATACTTTTGCCTCAGTGATTCGTATTCGCTCCGCAGCACAAGTCGATAGCCACCAGCCGCCCCCCGAATGGCAAGTGCCGACCCATCGGCCTCGTAAGTGGCATTGAGTTCGCCGACCAGCCGGTCGACTTCGTCGGCTGTCACATCGCGCATGGTGGCTGCTAGCTTTTCGCGCGAAATGGGCTCGCCTTTCGGCGTTCCAACAAATAACAACGCTTCGACAATCGCGGCGGGCGTAGGAGCCGCCTCGGCCGCCGGGTGCTTGAGCGTGGTCGGAGCCCCCTGGCCCAGCATGGCCGCGAAGGCGTTGGTGATCCGCTTGAGCGATAGCGGTGCGTCGCCGGTAGGTTTTTTGGGGCCGAACATCGCGCGGATGGTAGTGATCGGATAGGATCGAGCAAAGAGTGATTTGGGTTGCGCCGCTGGCGGCCGATGAAGCTATATTGATGATCAAATGGCTCGCCTGCGTTGCCCGAACGGCACGCGTTTTTATTGCATAGCGAAGACTTAATATGCTTACGCCTTTTCACTTGGCTTTTCCGGTGACTGATTTGGCCGCGACGCGGGCGTTCTACGAGCAGCGGCTCGGCTGCGCGATCGGGCGGACCCACGATCGGTGGATCGACTTCGATTTGTTTGGCCACCAAGTCACGGCCCATCTCGTCGATCAGGCGGTTGAATCGCCCACCAATCGTGTCGACAAGCACGACGTTCCGGCGTTTCATTTTGGAGTCGTGTTGCCTTGGGACGACTGGCATAGGCTCGCCGATCAGTTGCGTGAAGCGGAAACTCGCTTTTCCATCGAGCCGACCATTCGCTTTGCTGGAGAAGTGGGCGAACAAGCGACCATGTTTTTTCAAGATCCCAGCGGTAACTTCCTGGAATTCAAGTCGTTCAAAGACCCGGCTAAGTTATTTGCCACTTAATTCGGTATGAGCCAGAAAAGCTTGCCATCGCAGTTTTGAAGAAATCTGGGGATGATTACAATACGCGGATGAACGACGATGTCTCACCTCACGACGCGACTGCGCCGCCGACGATCGGTTGGCGTGAGTGGCTCGCGCTGCCGCAGTGGGGAGTCAAGAAAATCAAAGTGAAAGTCGACACCGGCGCCCGAACGTCGTCGATCCATGCCTACCACGTCGAGCGATTCAAGCGTGATGGCAAACACCTCGTGCGGTTTGTGTTGCATCCGCACCAACGGAGCAAGAAGCTATCGCTGCATGCCGAGGCGGAAGTCTTGGAGTATCGTCACGTGCGGAGCTCGAACGGCCAAATCACCCATCGCGCGGTGGTAGTCGCCGAGGCGGTGCTGGGCGAACACCAATGGCCGATTGAGGTGACGCTAACGAACCGCGATGACATGGGGTTTCGGATGCTGCTCGGCCGCCAAGCGATTCGCGACCGATTCTTAGTCGACTGTGCTTCGAGTTATTTGGGTGGCGTGGTTGTTGGCACGCCAAGTGCAGAATAGTCGTCATCACGGTCAGCAAAGTCGCGACGATCGTGCTTATTGACGCCCCCGACCGGCAGTTCGATCTCAAACCGAGCGTCGCTTCACCCTTGAGCGTTCACGCGTGTGGGCGATACCATCGAACGGGTCGCCCGCCACTTACCCGCCACTTAATTGAAACTACTACTGCCAGGCAGACTATGAAAATCGGCATCCTCTCGCAGCGCGCCAGTCTCTACAGCACTTCGTCGCTTCGCGATGCGTGTCAAGAACGAGGTCACGAAGTCCAGGTGATCGACTACTTGCGTTGCTACATGAACATCGCGACACACAACCCACAAATGCTATATGGCGGCAAACAACTCGAAGGATTCGATGCCATTATCCCCCGCATTGCCGCGTCAAAAACTTTCTACGGCACCGCCGTCGTGCGGCAGTTCGAGATGATGGGGGTGTTTAGCGTCAACGAGTCGCAGGCGATCAGCCGCTCGCGCGATAAATTGCGTTGCTTGCAATTATTGTCGCGCAAAGGGATCGGCCTACCGGTCACTGGCTTCGCGCACTCAACGAAAGACATCGATGGGCTGATCGATATCGCTGGCGGCGCGCCGCTGGTAATCAAGTTGCTCGAAGGAACCCAGGGCATCGGCGTCGTGCTGGCCGAAACTCGCAAGGCGGCCGAGAGTGTGATCGAGGCTTTCCGTGGGCTGCATGCCAACATCCTTGTGCAAGAATTTATCAAGGAAGCGGGCGGCAGCGACATCCGCTGCTTTGTCGTAGGCGAAAAGGTCGTCGCCGCCATGCAGCGCTCGGCCGCGCCGGGCGAGTTTCGCAGCAATCTGCACCGTGGCGGCAAAGCCGAGAAAATTCGTATCACGCCCGAAGAACGATCGACCGCCGTCCGCTCGGCAAAGGCAATGGGACTTCGCGTGGCAGGCGTCGACTTGCTCCGCTCGAACCACGGGCCGGTTGTGATGGAAGTCAACTCGTCGCCAGGGCTCGAAGGCATCGAACAGAGTACCGGCGTCGATGTGGCCGGCAAAATCATCGAATTCATCGAGCAGAACGCAGCACCAGGCAAGACAAAAGACCGCGTGAAGGGGTAGGCTCGCTAACCGGCAATACCTGACAACAACCTCAGCACCGCCTCGACCGAAATCAGCGAGGCCGTTTCGTTGGCGGTGTGATAGCCGGTCGTGGGCACCTGGAGCGTGGTACCGTTAATGCGGCCTTCGCTGGCGACGACGAGTCGCCCCAGTTCGGTGCGGCCGAGCGAGGCGGGCTTCTCGCGCGTCTTGTTCAGTTCTTCGACATAGGCGTCCTTGAAGATGTAGGTGATGCCAAGGTCGTCGCACGCGTCGGCGAGTTCCTTTGTGATGGACTCGGCGAACGTCGCCGTCGCGTCTTTTTGCCGCAATACGACGTGCTGAGACTCGGCTGCTTCGAGCGTGGGAAAGGGGCTCGTATCGAGCACCATCAAACGGTCGGTCACCTTTCGTTCGCGCTGAAACCAAGCATGAGCATAACGCCAACTGCGGCCCGCTTCTTCTTGTGCGGTGAATAGCGCCGTTCCCTGAAATCCGTGGCGAAACAAGGCGAGCACAATGGCCACGCTGAGCACATTGTCGAGTTGTGCCGAAACGTGCGTCGCGTCGGCTTTCATGCGATCGAGAAACGAAACCGGTGTGCCAGGCGGTAAGAACTCGAGCCCTTCGACCTCGAAAATCAAGTTGTTGCGCATCGGGCAAACATAGGAGTGCGTGATATGGCCTTGTCCTAAATAGACACCCGACCAAGGCAAATGGGCCTGCACACGCTCGCCTGTGAAGCGACCTTGGAGTGTTTCCATCATCTGTTCCGAGACTGAATCGCCGGTTAGCTCACCTCGGTTGGCCGTGATGAATGCCGCGTATTGAAACTCGTTCGGTCCAGTGCAAATCAGCCCGTGCCGATCGACATGCACCGACAGCACCAGCGCATCGGGATCGCGCCCCCGAGCCACGAGCACTCCCTGGTAGTGCTGGATATAGGCACCTACTTCTTCGAGGTCACGACGCAGAGTGCGGAAAAACGAGTCTTCAGCACCCACGACCGATGGCTCGCGGACGAGCAGGCTAAGGAGTTCGAGGCAATCGGAGAGGATGGTCATGGGGGGCAAAACGTTGAGCGATGAAGGATGATTGTGGAACAATGAGGGCGGAAGGCCGAAGGCACAAGTTTGGCTGCAATCGAGGCGGGTGGCGTCAGCCCCCAGAGTGGTGGGACGAGGGATCTTGAAGTTAGAATAACCACCGCTGACCGCTCTTGGGAGTCGCGGGGCAAAACTGCGTCGTGTCGAGTGCTGGCATTCCAGCAAACGCTTGCTGCTTGTGAAAGACGCGAAACATGTTGCCGATCTGCGTGGCGAGCTCGCCGGTCCCCGTGTGTCGTTCGCCAAACTTCGCACTGTTGAGCCGGCCGTCGCGGACTTGCCTGAGAAAGCTCTCGACTTTCGCCTGTTTGGTCGGCTGAGTGCGGGCGAGCCACTCGCGGAACACGGGCTCGACGGTGAGCGGTAATCTCAGTAGCAGATATCGAGCATCGCAAGCGCCGGCGTCACGGGCCGCTTTCACGAGGGCCGGAATCTCGTGGTCGTTCAGCCCGGGCACCACCGGCGCGATCATCACACCGACTGGCACTCCTGCCGACGACAATGCTTCGACCACTCGCAATCGTGCGGCGGGGATGCTCGTACGAGGTTCCATTACGCGAGCCAGTTGGGCATCGAGCGACGTGATCGAAATAAACACGCTCGCCAGTTGCCGCGACGCCATCCCGGCGAGCAAATCGAGATCGCGAACTACCAGCGCGTTTTTGGTGACAATGCTAATCGGTACGTGGCACTCGCTCGCAACGGCAAGGCATTGCCGCGTGAGCTGGAACTCGCGCTCGGCCGGTTGATAGCAATCGGTCACCCCCGAGAACGTCAGTGGTTCGCATTGAAAAGAGTCGCGCGCGAGAAACTCGCGAAGCAGTCGGGGTGCATCGTGTTTGACGAGAATCTTCGTCTCGAAGTCGAGCCCGGCGTTCATTCCGAGGTACTCGTGCGTGTTGCGGGCATAGCAATAGCTGCAGCCGTGGGCACAACCTCGATAAGGATTAATCGAATAACGAAACGGCAGATCGGGCGAGTTGTTCTGGGTGACAATTGTCTGCGACTCGTCGGCCAGATAGTCGATCTTCCGCGACTCGACTGCCCGACGGTACTCATCGTCCCATTCGAGATCGTCCCACTCGCGATCGAGTCTTGTTGACTCGAAGCGGTTCGCAGGGTCGAGTTGGGAGCCGTGCCGCATCGATGGGTCGTTTGGGTGAACGTGATTTGCGCTGACGACAGATTGTATCGCATTGGCCGACCTTGGCATCGGGTTCACAAACCGAAACGCAAGTGCGCGATATTTTCGCCCCCAGTGTTAAATTGCGAAAAATCACCGAGTCTCTTTCGCCCCTCGGGAACCTTTCGGATGACACTCTTCAACACTCCTATCCTCACACTCGCCGACTATTCCTTTCTGCTAGGCCTTAACAAGTTGCAGCAACTCGGCCCCTCGCCCTGACACGTGATCGTCGATGGCACGAGTCTGCTGGCAACGGTCAGCGCGTCTGACTTTAGCCGGTGAGCCGGTGTCGCAGGGTGGCCATGTTTGTCATGACGCTGCCTCAGCAATCTTGCCCACAACCGAGCTGCTCGAACACCTCGTCGGGTCGGATCGACGCTCTCGTGCCCATCCGGCTGCGCGATAGGGACATTGCACCCGTACTGAAAGCCGATCGCTACGGGCTGACTACCGCAGGCTGACGGCTCACCGGCACGCCGAGCGAGACCGGCGTACCAACAACCACTGTCTCCGCCGCCACTGGCAGCTTGAGTGTGAACGCGGTCCCTTTGCCCACAGTGCTGGCGACGCGAATGCGGCCGCCGTGTTGCTCGATGATCTCTCGGCACATCGAGAGGCCCACGCCCGTGCCCCCTTTGCCGCTCGCGTCGGGGCCGCTCTTGGTTGTGAAGTAACGATCGAAAATGCGGGGCAAAGCTTCGGCCGGAATGCCGGTGCCGGTGTCGCGGACCGTCAGGTCGACCGTGTTCGCGGCAGCGTCGTGGGCGAGCGTTAATATCAACCGCCCTCCCTGTGGCATCGCTTGTCGGGCGTTGGTCATCAGGTTCAGCAGTACCTGTTGAATCTGGTTGCCGACGACTTTTGCCTTGGGCACATCGGCAAACTGCTTTTCGACGCTGACGCGATACTTCTGCATCTCGCGCTCCAAAAGCACGAGCGACTCGTCGACGAGTGTCGCCAAGTCGGTCGGTGTCGGGTCAGTCGACCGATTGCGAGCCATGCCGAGCACGCTGTTGGTGATTTTGTCGGCCCGCTGTGCGGCAGAGAGAATTTTCTCAAGTGCACGTGTGCGCGTCGCGTCGTCAGTGTGGCGGAGCCCCATTTTGGCGTAGTTCAAGATGGTGGTGAGCACGTTGTTGAACTCGTGAGTCGTGGTGCTCACCAAGTCGCCCAGTGCCGCCGACATCTGTAGCCCACGCACTTCGTTGCGCAGCGATTCGACTTCGCGTGCCAGCTTTTGATGTTGCTCTTCGACTTGCTGCGCCACAGTG
>JBGSWC010000303.1:0-3371 GCA_041752635.1 Pirellulales bacterium
CGTGGCGGCGATGGGCTGTGCGCCTTCGATATATTGCTGAAAGTAGTCGGCCTCGGTCGTCGAGCCATTTTCACCCCAGAAATTTTCACGCCAGAAATCGATGCCCATGCCCCCCGCGCTATTCAGTGGCTTCCCGAGCCAGCGTTCTGCTGTTTCACTTGTTGGTGGTTCGCGGCTGATAAGCGGCATGGCGACTCCAAAACTTCTCGCAACGTCGACGAGCGCGAATGGATCGCGGAGCCGCCCGAGTGCGGGGGCAGTCGTGCCGAATAATCTACACCGCTCGGCAAGTTCACTGACAACGTGCTCATGGTTTTCGAGACCTCCTGTGTAGAGCCAGCCAGCGGCGCGTTTGCCTTCAATCCACGCGACGAAATCGTCGGGCCAGCTAGTGATCTGGTAGGCTTCGCACCGTTCGGCCAAGTCGCTGTCGGCGAACAAGTCGGCCGCGACGACTTCGTGCCCCGCTGCGATCGCCGAAAACGCGGCTGCTCTCGCACTGGCTCCCATGATGGCCAGCTTCATTGAGAATCTTTCGGCCGATGTTTTTGATCGCCACCGGCCCGTCCGCGATATTCGTCGACCGGATACTTGGCTGCATTTTTCTGCATCTTCGCCGCGAGTGTTGCTGACAGGTCGATATCGAGCTGGTTGGCGAGCGCGAGCAGATAAGCCAGCACGTCGGCCATCTCGTCGCACACAAGCTGACGACGCTGAACATCGTCAAGCACGCGGCTCGACTCGGCATCGACCCACTGAAAGTGTTCCATCAACTCGGCGGCTTCGACCGCGAGAGCCATCGTCAGGTTCTTCGGCGCGTGAAATTGATGCCAATCGCGTTCGCTGACGAAATCGTCGACCAGCGTCTTGAGGTCGGCAACGCGGGTTTGGTTGTCGTTCATCTTGCTCGTTCACCGTCGCTCGCGTGATCGTCGCGGTAATGCTCGCCCAACAAGTCGCGGCCAAAGTCGCCATCGAAATCACGCCACACTGCGTGTACGTGGTTCGCATTGTTCTGGACGTTCGCACACTCCAACACAAACGACGCCGACTGCACGCGAAAATAGTGTGGCTTGCCCGGCTCGGACGACCCAAACCAGGCGAAGTGCCACTCGTCTGCGCGACGCAGTTCGGCGGCGTGGGTCGTTTTTTCGACGACTTCCGCGCGGTACCAACCGGTGTATTGCTCGACAAGCTTCACCAATATCTGTTGCTGCTCCGGAGTGAGCTTACTCCCCGCGATGCCTTGCGCCGGAAGCAGCGTCTTGCGGTCGACAAGCGAATTGTCGTTGGTGACAATCTCGCCGATCGCTTGGCTCGAAACAACTGCCGCCGATCGTTGTTCGGCGTTCAGCGAGTCGACCAGCGCGAACGCCATCTGTTCTAGTTCGCCGAGCACTTCCATGCCCGTGTGTGGTCCGTGTTGCACCTTGCCCGGATTCGTGCCGAAAAATGTCGGTGTCACGGCCATCATTTTGCCCTCCTTGATCGTGACGTTGATCGACAGGTGGTGTCCTTCACACCGCCAAGCCCAGGTGCCATGGGGAGTCGGTTGGCCAAAGATCGAAATGTAATACCTGCCCGGATCGCGACGCTCGGCGTTTTTTTCGAGTTCGGCCAACACCTGCTCGAGAGCCATGATCGAAGTCGCCGTCAGATAGCCGCGATGACTGAGTGCTGAGTTCAATAGCCCGTGGGCGTAGAGCTGCGTCGCCTCGCCGGTGGTGTCGAGTCTTAGACCGTTGCGACCGTTGCCTTGGTTGACGTTGCCATCGGGAACAAAGTGCCAATTCACGCGTTCGCGATCCGAGAATTCAAACACCGCCTCGGCCTGTTGCGCGTCGCTTAGCGACGCGACAAACGACTTTGCCGCCGAGGCCATCGCGGCTGCCGGATCGTGAGCCATAGCGGGCACAGCCAACAACGTCGCAATACAAACGAACAGCGGACAACGAGTAGGTAAACGCATGGTGACACCCTGTTCGGTAGCGTGGAAGATGGTTCGATAACGTGGAAGATACAAATCAACAGCATTGTAGCTCAAGCCGCCACGTCGTGCTCAACCGACGGGCGAAGCTCAAGGCCATCAAAACCAGGCAACCATTGCTGCACAGCGGGACGGTGCAGATTGTTGTAGCGCACGCGATAAGCGTCGGCCAGTTGTACGACCAATTCTACTAGCATCAGGTCGGCCCTCGTCATGACGTGCCGCGAACTGCGATTGCCGAGTCCGGCGACCATCATCTCGAGCACGTCGACATGCATCTGCATGACCGCCTGTGCCGCGATGCCACGCGCGGCCAAGCGCTCGACCAATGCCGTCATCTCTTCGACGAGATTTCCTGATCCCATCACCACGTGTGTTTGCATTAGCTCGCGGTACCGAACAACGAGGTCGGCCGGTACCACTTGGCTCGTCGCGGTCGCCATCGGTCGCCAAGTGCCAGTAAGCGACTGCTCGGGTGGTTCGTTTGCTTCAATTTGCTGTAGTTCCGCGACCAGCGAACGTTGTTGTGCCAACAACTGCTGTGCCTCACGATGTTCACTCGCAAGCCGTTGCCGATGGGCTTCGACGAGGCGCCGATTCTCGCTGAGCAGGTTGCGGTGGTCGATCGCCCGAGCGAACAACCACAGCAGCGAGCGAGTCGTGGTCGCCGTCACACAACAATAGGCATCGGCCCCGACTTCGAAGGCGAGTGGTTCGAATTCGGCCACGGGGGCCGTTCCCAAAATCACGACAGCCAGTTCGTGGTCAGCCGCCCGAATGCCTTCGACAAATGTGAGTGAGTCGAGTACTCCCGACGCATGGCACACCAGCACAATGTCGTAAGCCTCTTGACGAATTTGGGCCATACCGCTGGCGACGCCAACTGCCTCGTCGAATTCGACGGCAACAGCCGCATCGTCGTCGAACACCTTTCGCAGCCAGTCGCCCGGCTGTCGCAGAGTCGTGACGTACAACAGCCGTACCCGATCGGGCAGCGAAGGGCCAGCAGTCAACGAGTTGGCGAGCAACATGAGGCGGGATTTGCGATAGCGTGACCAGTTTCAAGCGGACGCTAGCGAATCGGCCACCGCGGGTCAATCGCAGCGTCGCTACCTTACGCGTTGTGGTTCGTTCACCTGCTTTTGCTAGCAAACGATCCCTGGCCGCGCGACTGATAACTGATCACATTCCCCCTGCCCTCTCGTAGCTGCTGTTCGGTTTTGATTGTTTTGAACGCGAATTCGCGAAATCTATTCGCGCGTTCAAACCCCCCTTTCTCGCGTCGCGTCTAATTTGCAAAAATGCCCTGCTTTCCAGTCAATTCTTGTCATTGATGCTTGCCGATTGACCTGAGTTTTGAACGACCAATTTATTCAATACGATC
>JBGSWC010000304.1:0-23789 GCA_041752635.1 Pirellulales bacterium
CAAGATCAAGTACGCCGAATATCAAGTCAACAAATCGTACGACCGATTCCGTCTGGAGCTTGCGACGAAAGATATTTACAGCCGACAGAGAAAGTACCTGAAACAAAAAGAGGACGGCAGCGAACTTGATCCAGAGGTAGCAATGCAGGTGCTCTGGACTTCCGCAGGCTATTTTCTTGACATCGCTCGCCAAGAACTGAGAGAGTACGCGACAGAGATTAGGTAGCGACACTTCGATGCAATCGATTGCACCGCCGAAAAAACGTGGTCGCTGGCCAATACTACCTGGCGAATATCTGGCACACACAAAGCTATACCCGACTGGTTCGATTCATCGCATTCTTCGCATCAAGCGCGGTTAGGCTATCGCGCTAAGCTGGGAGTTTAACGCGTAATACAGGTTCGTTGCGATTGCCAATATGGTCATACCAGCTAATCAGTCATCGTGCCGCACGACAAATCCCCGATTTCGATCAGTATTCTTTTGAAGGTTTCGTCCGCGCACTTCTCGATTTCGATTAGTCTTGTTAGCTTTGCCTTCATTCGTAGCTCGCCTTCTTGGTGAATTAGCCCAAATATTTCATCGAACAGTTTCGGTGGCCATTCGAGCGATTGTCCATCGACAACAAGAAATGACTTTTGGACCAATTCTTGCGCACGGCATAGTGGCTTTAGCTTGCGTAAGCGCTTTCCTTCTCGGCCCGCTACTTCTTCCGCCGTGGCGCGAGCTTCGCGTTCGACACACGATGCGACAAAGATACCTTGCCACTCAATTGCATCGTCAAACTTGAAGGCCCAAACAATCAGCGAATCGAGCGGCTTCATTTCAATGCTTGCCTGTCGGCGCGTGCAATCGTTTGCAATGTGAGTTAAGGCTACTCGGATTGAGCGCTACAGAAGATTCGCTTAGGCCTAGGCCGTAAACGTGCAATCCTAATCACGTCCATTTTGCATACATGATTGCATACAAGTGAAAGCATTATAGCACATAAAGCTCTATTTATCAAGACAATAAGCAGATGTTTTAGCCTAGCCCAACGGAATCAGAATCCGTCGTGCTACCGATTACACCACTCCCCAAGACGTGCCGCTTCGCCGACTCTCGAAATTAGGTCCGCAACCTCGAAAAATCAAGTCCACGCGGCAATCGCCGGAGTCTCAGGCAACTACTTTCGCCCGAAAGCTCGTCCCTCTAGAATGAAGTCGCCGCGGAAATGCACGCGGTTCACTTTCGTTTGTCGTAGGCTGTTCTTGTGGCGAATTCCATGGCGTTCTTACAGTGGGTCGAGGGCATCGAGCCTGGCAAGCGGTTTGAGCTAACTCTACCGAATGCGGTGATTGGCCGCAGCAGTGAATGTGAGCTTCCGCTCGTCAATGCGGCGGCCGTCAGTCGTCGGCATGCGGTCTTTTCGATCCATGAGGGTCGTCACTTTATCGAAGATCTCAAGAGTCGCAACGGCACGCTGGTGAACGACCGGCTGATTGAAAAGCGCACGCCCTTGTCGAGTGGCGATCGCATTACGATCTGCGACCAGATTTTTCGCTTCGTCGATGCAGCCGCCGGTGAGCTGGGGGGACGTCATCCGACACAGGAGTCGTCGCTGAACACCTTGTTTGCGAATCGGAAAAACGACGAAGTCGATTGGCGGGGCGAGTCTGACGACGATGATGGCCAGGCTCCCAGCGTGATGGCAACCCTCGATCTGTCGGGCGGTTCGACGAGTTGGCGAATGTCGGCCAAGCCCGAGGTAAAGCTCGCCGCAATGGTGGAAATCTCGAACAGCCTGACCGGTTCGATCAACTTGGGCGACATCTTGCCGCGGGTGCTCGACAGTTTGTTTCGTGTGTTTACTCAGGCCGATCGCGGGTTTGTGATCATGCGTCCCGCGCCGACGGCACCCTTGGTGGCCGTCGCCGACAAACATCGCCAGCCCGATCAAGAAGAGCGGATGCGGTTCAGCCGTACGATCGTTGAAGAAGCGATGTCAACACGGAAGGCGATTTTGTCGGCCGACGCGGCCAGCGACCAGCGGTTTGGAATGGCCCAGAGTATTGCCGACTTTCAAATTCGGTCGATGATTTGCGCGCCGATGGTCGACAGCGCCGGCGAACCGCTCGGTGTGCTTCAAATCGATACGATGAACCAACGGAGTCGGTTTTCCAACGATGATCTTGAAGTCCTCGCGGCCGTTGCGGGGCAAGCGGCGTTTGCTATCGAAAACGCCCGCATGCACGAACGGGTCGTCGCCCAGCAAGCGGTCGAGCGCGACCTCGAACTGGCCAGCCAGATGCAGCGAGGCTTGTTGCCGCGCAAGCCGCCGATACTGCCGGGTTATGTATTTTTCGACTATTACCAATCGGCCCGGCAAGTCGGCGGCGACTATTACGACTACGTGACGCTCCCCGACGGCCGCGTGGCGGTTGTGTTGGGCGATGTCGCCGGCAAGGGAGTCGCGGCCGCGCTGCTGATGGCACGGCTGTCGAGCGATGTTCGCTTTGCGCTGGCAACCTATGCCAATCCGGCCGAGGCAGTGACGGCCGTCAACGCCTCGTTCGCCAGCCACGGCTGGGACGATCGCTTCGTGACGATGATCGTCGCGGTGATCGATCCGCGAGACCACAAAATGACGCTTGTCAACGCTGGCCACATGGCTCCGCTGTTACGACGCTCGAGTGGCGAAGTGATCGAAGTGGGCGAAGAGGAAGCGGGCCTGCCGATTGGAGTCAGCGACGACTTTGAATTCGAGGCCTTCACCACAGCTTTCGCGCCGGGCGAATCGCTGACGATCTTTACCGACGGGTTTAGCGAAGCCATGAACGACCAGCGCGAGCTTTATGGCATGGAGCGGCTCACACAACAAGTCGCCGCTGAGTCGGTTTCGGTCGACGAGCTTGGTCGACACTTGCTCGACGACGTGAGTAAATTCGTCGGCGAGTTTCCGCAGAGCGACGATATGTGCTTGGCTTGTTTTGGGCGGATGCGCGAGTAGGCACGAGCCGATTGACGCATCCACAGCTCACGCAAACCGATCCTGCAAACTCTGCACCTGCATCTCCTCTTCGCGCAACGCTTCCATCGCCCGGGTCGCTGCTTCGGCGGCCTCCATGGTGGTTAAACAGGGAACACCCGCCGAGACGGCGGCGGCACGGATGATGCCTTCGTCGGTGCGGGCTCCTTTGCCGACGGGAGTGTTCATCACGAGTGCGACGGCTCCGTCGGCCAAGAAGTCGATCAGATTGGGGTGCCCCTCTTTCAGCTTCTTGACTCGCTGTGCTTCGATGCCCGCCTCGGCGAGCACATCGGCGGTGCCACGCGTTGCGAGAATCGTATAGCCCATTGATGTAAGCCGGCTTGCGAGTTCGACCGCGCGTGGTTTGTGACGCGGCGCGACCGACAGAAAGATATTGCCAGTCGAGGGCAATACACAACCGGCCGCGAGCTGAGCCTTCGCGAACGCCATACTAAAGCGAGGGCTGATGCCCATCACCTCGCCGGTGCTCCGCATCTCGGGGCCCAACACAATATCGACGCCACGAAACTTGATAAATGGAAAGACGCTTTCCTTGACCGACACTTGCGACGGCACGGGATCGCTCGTCACCCCCTGCGCGGCCAACGATACGCCGGCCATTACCTTGGCGGCGATCTTCGCGACTGGCATGCCGGTCGCCTTGCTGACGAACGGTACAGTACGGCTTGCGCGGGGGTTGACTTCCAATACAAACAACTGTGGCGAGTCGCCATGTTGCTTAACCGCGAATTGCACGTTCATTAGTCCGACGACATTCAGCTCTTTGGCAAGGGCGACGGTTGCTGCGCGGATTTCGGCGACGATTGGCCCCGACAGACTGTACGCAGGTATCACGCAAGCTGAGTCGCCACTGTGTACGCCCGCTTCTTCGATGTGTTCCATGATGCCGGGAACAATAACGTCGATGCCGTCGCCGATGGCGTCGACATCGACTTCGGTCGCGCTTTCGAGAAACGAGTCGATTAGCACCGGCTGGCCTTGAGCGACGATAAACGCCTCGGCGACAAATCGTTCAAGCTGGGCGTTGTCGTAACAGATTTCCATCGCCCGGCCGCCCAACACAAAGCTGGGCCGCACCAGTACCGGAAACCCGATCCGCGTCGCTTCGCGACGGGCTTCGTCCATCGTGCGGGCGAAGCCGGTGGGAGGTTGCTTGAGATCGAGTTTGTTGAGGAGCCGCTGAAACTTCTCGCGGTCTTCCGCCCCCTCGATGGCATTGACGCTGGTGCCGATGATCGGAACACCGGCGTTTTCGAGCGCCCGCGCGAGGTTCAGCGGCGTCTGCCCGCCGAACTGCACAATCACGCCATCGGGATCCATCGTATCGACAATGTTCAATACATCTTCGACCGTCAGTGGCTCGAAGAACAACAAGTCGCTGGTGTCGTAGTCGGTGCTGACCGTCTCGGGATTGCTGTTGACCATGATCGACTCGATGCCCAATTCGCGAAGCGCAAAGCTGGCGTGGCAACAGCAGTAGTCGAATTCAATCCCCTGACCAATGCGGTTCGGTCCGCCACCGAGAATCATGATCCGCTGTCTACCAGGCTCCTTCGCGGGCGTCTCGTCTTCGGTTTCGTAAGTCGAATAGTAATAGGGAGTGTAAGCCTCGAACTCGGCCGCGCAGGTGTCGACGCTCTTGAAAATGGCACGAATCCCCCGTGCGAGCCGGTCGCGGCGAATCTCGACTTCACTTATGCCGAAGATCGTGGCGATTTGCCGGTCCGAAAACCCACAGCGTTTCGCCTTGCGAAACAGGTCGTCGGGAATAGGCGTGCCGCTGTCGATTGCCCTAAGCTCATCCTCGACTTCGACAATCTCGAGCAAATTATCGAGAAACCAAGGGTCGATCGCCGACAGACTGGCGATCTCTGTGACCGACATGCCCAGTTTCATCGCATAGCGAACGTACCAAATGCGGTCGGGCCCGGCCGTTTGTAGCTTCGCTTCGATCTCGTCGCGTTCAGGACGGTTTTCCGTATACCAACGGTCGAGGCCATCCGATCCAAAACCGAATGCACCAACTTCGAGACCTCGTAGGGCTTTCTGAAACGACTCTTTGAAAGTGCTGCCGATGGCCATCGTTTCGCCGACACTCTTCATCTGAGTGGTGAGCGACGAATCGGCCTCGGGGAATTTCTCGAATGCGAAACGGGGGATTTTTGTCACCACATAGTCGATCGTCGGCTCGAAGCAGGCCTTCGTTTTGCGCGTGATGTCGTTCGCCAGTTCGTGCAGTCGATAGCCGACGGCCAGCTTCGCGGCGATTTTCGCGATGGGAAAACCGGTCGCTTTGCTCGCCAGCGCGCTGCTACGACTGACACGGGGGTTCATTTCGATGACGATCATCCGCCCGTCGGTCGGGTTGATCGCGAATTGAATGTTCGAGCCACCGGTCTCGACTCCAATCTCGCGAATCACGGCAAGGCTGGCGTCACGCATCCGTTGGTACTCTTTATCAGTCAGCGTTTGGGCCGGTGCGACGGTAATTGAGTCACCAGTGTGAATGCCCATTGCGTCGAAGTTTTCGATCGCGCAAATGATGACGACGTTGTCGTCGACATCGCGCATCACCTCCATCTCGTATTCTTTCCAGCCCAGAATCGACTCTTCGATCAGCACTTCGGTGGTGGGGCTTTGATCGAGGCCACGCCGCACCAAGTCGTCGAATTCGGCCCGATTATAGGCAATCGCTGAGCCGCTGCCCCCCATCGTGAAGCTGGGCCGCACGACGGCGGGCAGCCCAATTTCTTCGACCAATTCGCGAGCCGCTGACAGCGTCTTGATCGTCTTGCCACGACAAACGTCGAGGCCGATTTTGTGCATCGCTTGCTTAAACCGATCGCGGCTTTCGGCCTTGTCGATGACGTCGGCGTTGGCACCGATCATTTCGACGCCGTACTTTGCGAGCACGCCCTGTTCTTCGAGTGCGATGGCGAGGTTCAGCGCCGTTTGTCCGCCGAGCGTCGGCAGCACGGCATCAGGGCGTTCGACGGCGATTACCTTTTCGAGCACCTGCCAAGTTAGCGGTTCGATGTAAGTGCGATCGGCAGTCGCCGGGTCGGTCATAATGGTGGCCGGATTCGAGTTCACCAGCACCACCTCATAGCCTTCTTCGCGGAGGGCTTTACAGGCTTGTGTGCCGGAGTAATCGAACTCGCACGCTTGGCCAATCACGATGGGGCCGGAGCCGAGAATGAGAATTTTCTTGAGGTCTTCGCGTTTAGGCACGGTGCAATCGTCTCTGTCGTGTGGGGCAAGTTCCCCGTGGAATCGGGGTAAACGGCTAAAATCGCACCAGCCTATCACGACTGCTTAGAAGCGGGCAACCGTCCATCGCCTTAAGCAAATTCGTGTGTGCGTTTCGCACAGTAACAGTGGCGCTTTTGCGTCGTATGTGGCGCCATATGCAACGCATGGGCGAAATGCCGCGCGTTGCAAATTGCCCATTTTAAACCTGTCGATCACGCCGTCGCTTCCGCTGCGGCTTGCGTGGCTAAAGGGGTGCGGTACGATGAAGGGTTTGAGTACGTTCTCCGCGGGGCGGACCCGCGCGATTGAAACTTCCACGTTGGGCAAGCCGGCTATGTTCCGTATCCTTGGCGACTGGGCGAACCGCCACTACGGGCTGATTCTCGCGGTCTGGATTTTCAGTGCCGCTGGACTTTGGTTTGCCGCCCCCAGTTGGGACGATGTGGCGCTCGATGGCGACTTCGACTACTTGCCTGCCGAATCAACTTTTCGCCAGGCTCAGGCGCTGCTCGAAAAGGCGTTTCCTGACGAACGGGCAAAGAGCAGCATTGCGCTGGTGTTTGCTCGCGAGGGCGAACCTCTTAAGAATGAAGACCGCCAATTCGCTCTCGAGACCGCCAAACGACTCGCCGCAGTTCCCGATTTGCCAATCATTGGCGAAGTGCTGACCGATCGAACGCCCGTCGTCGGCAGCATGTTGGTTTCGCGTCCTACCGCCGACCAACCGGGCGGAGCGGTGATGGTTGTCGCACGACTTAGCACCGACATGATGGCAACCGAGAACGTCGGTGTCATGTATCGCGTCAAAGAAGCGGTCGAAGCGGCCAAAGAAGAAGCCCCCGACGGTTTGCAGATTGGCGTGTCAGGTTCGGCGATGATCGGTGGTGACATGCAAGACTCGGTCCGCGAGAGTCTGGAGAGCACCGAAATCATGACCGTCATCTTGGTCGCCGTGGCCCTCATTGTCATTTATCGATCGCCCCTGCTGGTGCTGATTCCGTTGGCAACAATTGGTGTGTCGCTGTTGACCGCCTATTCGGTCGTCGCACTATGTGCTCAGTATCTCGGTCCTGACACATTTGAGTGGGGTGGTTTCAAGGTCTTTACCACGACCAAGATATTCGTTGTCGTCATTCTGTTCGGCGCCGGCACCGACTTTTGTTTGTTCCTAATCGCCCGATTTAAAGAAGAACTCGGCGAAGGCGCCCCGCTCAACGAAGCTTCTGGCCTAGCGCTGGTAAATGTTGGCGATGCGTTGGCAGCCAGTGCGTTCACCACGATTCTCGGTCTCGCAACTATGGCGTTCGCCGACTACGGCAAATTCGTTTACAGCGGTCCGATTGTTGCGCTCTGCTTGTTCATCGCGCTGATTGCGTGCGTCACGTTTGCGCCGGCATTGCTACGGCTATTGGGCAAAGTGGTGTTCTGGCCATTTGGTGTCGATCGCATGACAGGCAGTGAAAGTGGCGGTTCGGTCGACTCGAGAATCTGGAGCTGGGTCGCTGACTGTGTGCTCGCCCGCCCGGCGACGATTCTCTTCGCCTCCGCTTGGCTCGCCGTACCATTTATCGTGTGGGGGTTCCTGTGGGTCGAAGTCTCTCACGACTTCATGGCCGAGCTTTCGCCCGATCGCGCGAGCGTGAAGGGTACCGAGATGATTCGCGACTATTTTGCACCAGGTGAAGTCGCGCCCACAGTGATCGTCGCCAAAACCGATGACCTTGATCTCAACGCCCCGGAAAACAAATACGCACTGGCCTATCTGCACAACTACCTGATGGAGACCGAAGGGGTCTCGGATGTTCGCGATCAGTATTTGCCAGCCGGAAAACACTCGGGCGGCACCGCGACGACGGCCCTTGTGAGCGGCAGTCCCGACGCACTCGACAAATTCATCAGCGACACCGGCGACTACAGTGGCAAAGTCACTCAATTGCAGGTAATTCTCGACGAAGACCCTTTCTCACGCGAGGCCCGATCGGTCGTCAACCGCATCGAGTCGCGACTCGCGGCGGTGACCTCGGGGGCCGTCGTCGACGACGAATCGGTCGATGAGAAAGTCCGCAAAGGCCTCGCCGAATGGAAAGGAACTCAGTTCGAACTCGGCGGCACCACGCCCGGCATTCGCGATCTCGAGCGAGTCACCACTAGCGACCAAACCCGCATTCAGGTCTGCGTCGTTATCGCCGTGTTCGCGGTTATCTGGGCGATTCTGCGCGACTTCCGCGTCTGTGTTTACCTCATCATCACCGTGTTGCTGTCGTACTTCGCCACGATCGGCTTGACCGACATGTTCTTCACTTGGCTCTGGGGCGACTCGTTCGATGGCCTCGACTGGAAGGTGCCCATTTTCCTATTCGTCATCCTTATCGCGGTAGGACAGGACTACAATATCTACCTCACCACTCGCGTCTTTGAAGAGCAAAAGAAGCTCGGCATGCGTGGCGGCCTCCGCCGCGCTGTGATCCAGACCGGAGGCATCATCACGAGTTGCGGCATTATCATGGCCGGCACGTTCATCTCGATGGCGACTGGCTCGCTTCGCGCAATGATTGAACTCGGTTTCTCGTTGTCACTCGGCGTCTTGCTCGACACGTTCTTTGTTCGCACGGTGGTGGTTCCCTGTTTCTTTGCCCTCACAGCCCGAGCCGAAGAGCCAAGCATGGAGTTGCCCGCCCACGACGTCGACGAACCCACCTCCGAATCGGCTCGCGAGCAAATCGAGTCTTTGCGGCGACGAGCTTAAGCTTATACTTGCAGCGAGCAACCACTATCCGTTCACGACTCGCCAAAGTCCCATGGCCGACACCAAATCGAAACCACAACCCAAGAATGTCTTCGGACGGCCCCTCGCCGGCTGTTGTACCAATCCCATCACCGGCTGGTATCGCGACGGTTACTGCCGCACCGGTCCCGGCGACGTTGGAGTCCACACGGTGTGTGCCCAAATGACGGCCGAATTTCTGACATTCTCGAAGCGCGCCGGCAACGACCTTTCGACGCCAATGCCCCAGTATCAGTTTCCGGGCCTCAAGCCGGGCGACCGCTGGTGCGTTTGTGCAGCGCGCTGGAAAGAGGCCTACGACGCGGGCGTCGCGCCCCCCGTGGTGCTCGAAGCGTGCCACATCTCGTCGCTCGAGTTCGCCACGCTCGAAGAACTCTCTGAGCACGCGATCGATATTTAGAACCGGCCAATATTTAGCCCCCAGTCAGTGACCGGGGGCTAAGTAATCCTAAACCATATAAATCGGCAGCGTGATGTCGTCGGTCGAATCGACGGAGGTGCTCGTGTAGCCGTGGCCGTTGAGGTCGGCCACCGATTCGCGATAGTCGAAACGCTCGCGGTAGTCGGGGCGAGTACGCACAACCGTGAAGTCATCGTCGACAAACTTCTCGCTTTCGTCGCGAAGAATCTCGCCGTCGTAATAATCGTTGGCGTAGCGTGGCAGATAGCCGTAGGCGCGAGGGAGGCGACGCACACGTCGACGCGGCCCAGCGAGGCCCTCAACGGCCCACTTCGTCAACAACGCCTTGATCACCGTCAGCGACAATCCGCCTGTGCGATTTGCCACGACATGCTTCGCGTCGTGCCAACGACTATCGCTACGCGAAAGCTCGATGAATTCGTGCCCGGCGTTCGTAAGCCTGACGCAAGTCATGGCGGCTGCGGTCCGTTCGACTTCCTTTACCAGCCCGGCGTCGATTAAGAGCCTGAGGTGATAACGCACCCGTTGGTCAGAATCGGCCGAAACGTCGGTGCGAAGCAGGCTCGTCGCGTGGTCGCTTCCCTTGGCTTCGAGATCAAAAAGTATCTGGCGACAGAGATCAATATCACGTTTCATCGTAGCGCACCTCCATTTGCACTGGGTCGGAACTAGTCATTGCGACGGCATCGCTAGCGGGGACCGTCACTCCCGCAATCATCATGCGAAACCCAAAGATCGACAATATCGATTGCTGTTGCTAGCACGCCCATCGTGCAAAGCAATTGTTGGTATAATCGGAGCATGCACGAATGCCCGATCCATATTCTCGACGACATCGATCGCCACTTGGCCGAGTGGTCGACCGCACGCGGCTTGCCAAAGTATCGCACGAAGCAAATCAAACAGTGGCTCGTAGCCCGACGCGCAGACGACTGGCAGGCGATGAGTGACCTGCCCAAGTCGCTCCGCACTGATCTTGGCGAAGCATTCAAGCTCTGGACAACCAGCGTTGCCCGCCACACGAAGGCCGAAGACGGAACTGAAAAGCTGCTGCTCACACTCACCAAGGGGGGACAGATCGAGTGTGTGTTGCTTCGCGACAAAGTCCGCCGGACGGTTTGCATAAGCACCCAAGTTGGCTGTGGCATGGGGTGTGTGTTTTGTGCCAGCGGACTCGATGGTGTCGATCGTAATCTGACAACGGGCGAAATCGTCGAACAAGTGCTGCGGTTGCAACACCTGCTCGCGGCCGACGAACGGCTTAGTCATATCGTTGTGATGGGCATGGGCGAACCGCTGGCCAACCTCAATGGTCTGCTGCCGGCTCTCGATATTCTCAGTGCGCCTGATGCGCTCGATATCAGCCACCGGCGAATCACCATTTCGACTGTCGGATTGCCTAAAGCCATCAATCGACTTGCCAAACAAAATACACACTATCGACTTGCGATCTCGCTGCACGCGCCGAACGACGAACTGCGTAACAAGATCGTCCCAACCAACGACAAGACAGGGCTCGAAGCGATCATCGCGGCTGCCGACGATTACTTCGATGTCACCGGCCGGCGACTGACCTACGAATATGTGTTGCTCGCCGGTCTCAACGACCAGCCTGAACACGCCCGACAGCTTGGACGCTTGCTCGTTGGTCGCGAAGCATTGGTTAATGTAATTCCCTATAACCAAGTGGCAGGCTTGCCGTATAAGACTCCCACCGTCGAGGCCCAGCAAACTTTCCGCCGCATCCTCGAAGAGGCCGGCGTCGCTGTGCGGTTTCGGCATCGGAAAGGGGATAAAATCAACGCGGCTTGTGGGCAGTTGCGACGGAGTTCACGGGTGCTCCAACTGTAGCAATTCAGATTAGCGGTTTTAGGTCAACTCGAGTGCAGCCTTCAGGCAATCATCGACTTTCAACATTGCATCGTCGGGTAGTCGTCCCAATTGTCGCTTCACTAATGTTTGCTCTACGGTCATCAAGTTTTCGCAGGAGACCACCGAACTGCGTCGAATGCCTGCCGACTTACCTGCAGGAGTGGCTAAGTCAATGAGCAACTGTGTCGGTTCGGCTTGGTGAGAGGTGTTCGTTGTGAGTGGCGCCAGAATGACGTTCGTCAATCGCCGGTTGTTCATATCAGATTGGACGACGACCGCCGGCCGCACTTTGCTCGCTGTGCCCGACGAAAAGGGAAACTGCACGAGAACGACATCGCCACGAGACAAAGCCATTTAGTCTATCGCCGTGCCATCTTGCAGCGAATATTCGTCGAGATCGGCTTCGTTCCAGATCGTAGCGAGTGCCGACTCTTGCGCTGCATAGGTGTCTCGAATATCGTACTGATCGATTTCGATCAAGCCTTGCAAAATCGCGAGGGGAACCAACGCGAACCCCGAATCGTTGCCTGCTGAATCTGTCAACAAGACTGGTTGACCATTGCTCGCGATGGCGGCCTGAGACTGCTCGGAAGTAAGAACTGCTCGGTGCATGGTTTCAGGATAGCATAACAGCATTGCGATGCCAACATTTTGAGCTGGGGAAGCACCCTAAACGAACAGGCGAGGCCAACCCCTAAACCACCCGCTCGCCGTGCAACTCCCAATGCTCGGGCGAACGCCACAGCCCGCTGAGCAGCAACTCACGCACAAACGTCAACTCTTTTGGCAGCCGGTCGTAGAGTTTGAAGAACAGCTCGTCGTGCGAGGCGATTTCTTGCATCCATTCGCCCCGTTCGGTGCTCATGATCGTGTCGAACTGCTCTTTGCTGAAGTCCATGCCCCGCCAGTCGATGTCTTTGTACTGAGGCATCCACCCGAGCGGGCCTTCAGTGCTGGCCGCTTTTCCTTTTGCGCGACCGACGATCCATTTAAGGATTCGCATGTTTTCACCGAAGCCAGGCCAGAGGAAGTTACCCTCCGCATCACGCCTGAACCAATTGACGTTGAACACTCGGGGCGGGTTCGGAATCCGCCGACCGAAGTCGAGCCAGTGCCCCAAATAGTCGCCCATGTGGTAGCCACAAAACGGCAGCATCGCCAACGGGTCGCGGCGGACTTTGCCCATCTGGCCAAACGCGGCCGCTGTCATTTCGCTCCCCATCGTCGCCGCCCAATACACGCCATAAGCCCAGTTGAAGGCCTGGAACACGAGCGGCACCACCGTGCTGCGGCGACCGCCGAAGATGAACGCCGAGATCGGCACACCTTGAGGATCGTCGTAATTTTCGTCGACCGAGGGACACTGCGACAACGGAGCCGTGAAGCGGCTATTCGGGTGAGCCGCCTTGTCGCTGCTGTCGGGAGTCCAGTCGTTGCCGTGCCAATCGATGCAATGAGCCGGGGGCTCGTCGGTCATTCCTTCCCACCACACATCACCCTCGTCGGTTAGGGCGACGTTGGTGAAGATCGTGTTGGCGCGAATGCTGGCCATTGCGTTGGGGTTCGTCTGCTCGCTGGTCCCTGGTGCCACACCAAAGAAACCATACTCGGGATTGATCGCATAAATCTTGCCGTCGGCGGCCGGTTTGATCCAAGCGATATCGTCGCCGACACAGGTCACTTCCCAGCCTTCGTCCAGGAACTCCTTGGGGGGCACCAGCATCGCAAAGTTGGTTTTGCCGCAAGCGCTCGGGAAAGCCGCCGCGACATAAGTCTTCTCGCCACCCGGGTCTTTGACGCCCGTGATGAGCATGTGCTCGGCCAGCCAACCTTGCTCGCGGGCTAGCACGCTAGCGATTCGCAGAGCAAAGCACTTTTTGCCCAAAAGCGCGTTGCCTCCATAGCCCGAGCCATAGCTCCAGATCGACCGTTCTTCGGGAAAATGAACGATGTACTTGTTCTTCGGATCGGGACTGCAAGGCCAAGGGACATCTTCAGTCCCCTCATCGAGCGGCATGCCGACCGTGTGCAGGCACTTGATGAACTCGCTGTCGCCCAAGGCTTCGAGCACTTTGGTTCCCATGCGGGTCATGATCCGCATGTTAACGACCACGTAGGGGGAGTCGGTGAGTTGAATGCCGATATGCGAAATGGGCGACCCGAGTGGCCCCATGCAGAACGGAATCACATACAGCGTCCGCCCTTTCATACACCCATTGAACTTGGGCGTCAGCATCGCCTTCATTTCACGAGGGGCCATCCAGTTATTGGTCGGCCCGGCGTCGCCCTTGGCGAGCGAACAAATGTAAGTGCGGTCTTCGACCCGCGCGACATCCGAAGGATGGCTCCGAGCGAGAAAACTATTGGGCCGCAGTTCGGGGTTCAGGCGAATAAAGGTGCCCGCCTCGACCATTTCATTGGTGAGTCGGTCGTATTCCTCCTGCGAGCCGTCGCACCAATGAACTTGGTCGGGCTGCATGAGCTCGACCGCGTCCTCAAACCACTCGATTAACTCGTCGTTGTTGACCACAGCAGGAATTTCGATGGTGGCGGTGGCGGACATTCGTGTCTCTCCTTGAAACGAAATTTAGTTTTTACGTTGTTCGAGTAACGGTAGTGCAATCTCAGTACCAATAGGACGAAACCGAAGCGATCAAGCCGGAGCAATGAGGTGGCACCGACGTTTTGCTTGCATTTCGAAGGCCGAGTTGGTCGAAACTCCATCGTCAGCGACGACAAAACGAGCGATTCGGCACACGATTCATCTCGACAGGTGTGCGGAATCGAGCGTTTGGGCCTTATTGTAGCACGGCTCAGCAACGCGTGAATACTCGCCTTGCCGATCTCGTTGACTCTGTGGGAGCGGGTTCGACTTTGCAAGCTAGCGCGTCGCGAAGTAGTACCACCAGTTCACCGACAACGCCACCGGCCACCAACCGACAAACAAAATCGCTGCGGTGGCTCCGATCATGTCGGCGACTTTCCCCAGACGAAACAAGCCAATCGCGGTGACGACCGACGCAATTCCACAACAAAACGGCGAAAGCCACGCCCAGTGAATGTCGCTACGAATATCGCGAGCGGCCCAAAGTGTCGGATCCCATGGATAGACTGGCAGCGTCATCACAGCCGCGACTCCGCAGACCCACATAGAAACGGCGAAGCGAGTTCGCCAAGACTGATCAGGTGGCTCGTCTGAAGCGAGTGGCGCTTCACTTGCCTGTGTTGGCGACTCGTAGGGGTTGAGCGGTTTCGGCATTTGGGTTCTGGTTTCCGTGTCGGCAGGGCATTTGGACAACCTGCCGCGAATCATTTATCGTGTCGTCTGACGATGTCAGAAGTTTACTGAATTGGGCCTGAATAATGAATAACTCGCGGGTTGGTGTTTACTCAGTTGCTTGGCTGCTAACCCTTTCGCTGGTCGCTCCGCTGTCGGCAGCCGATCGCGAAGCAGGGGTCCGACTCCGCGTGTTCGCCATTGGCGAGCCAATGGCGATCCACGACCGGCTCGCCGACGGCCAGAGCGCGAATGCCGACGTGACGCTCGCAGGTTTCGCCATCGCCGCCGATGCGAAGCCGCTGTCGGAAGTTGGCAAGCAGTACATTGCCGAGTTCACGGCGATTCTCACAATCGAGGAACCAGGCGAGTATCATTGGGTCGTCAATTCTCCCACCCGCTTCGAGTTGCGAATCGATGGCAAAGTGCCCGAAATCACGCGCCGCATCAAAGGCCAAACCGAGTTGTCGATCAACTTATTGCGTGGCACTCACTCGCTACAGCTCATGCAATACGTGAATGATGGCCCGGCTCCGCTCGCCGTCGAGTGGCTTCCACCCGGTAGCGAGGCTTGGCAGGCGGTTCCCCCCGAGCTACTCAGTTGCGCCGCCTTCGTGTTCAGGCCAACCCAACCGGGCAACAAGCGATTGGCTGAAGTGGGCGACCGACCGGGTAAGAGGATGCCGGTCGATGGGCTCTATCCATCGCTCAACTTGCTCACGCTTCACGATCCAAAAATCGGTGTGCCGGTGGGTGGGCTCGACCTGCTCGCCGATGGCCGCTTGGCGGTGGCCGTGTTCGAAGCCCGTCGGCTCAGGGCACCTTATCCGCAGCCCGAGGCCGACGGCGAATTATGGCTTTACTCGGGTGTCGATGGTGATGGATCGGATATCGCCCGCGAGCTAATCGCCGAAGGCCTGTTCGAGCCGAGTGGCGTCTGTTGTGTTGGCGATGCGATTTATGTTTCGCAGCGTTCGGAAGTCACCCGTTTCGATTTCGATGCGCAATCGCAGCAGTGGAAACCGACCGCGGTCGCTGGTGGATTCGAAACGAAAGACTTCCACGCCTTGAGCTTCGGATTGATTCACGATCCGGGTGAGGGCGATCACCCCGGCTATCTCTACATGGCGCGCGGCACAGGACTCGGAACTGGCGAGAATCCCCCGTTACACGGCGCGGTGCTGCGTATCGATCTGTCACAACCCTTTGGCGATAACATCGAACCACTGAGCGGTGGCCATCGCACACCCAACGGCATCGGCTTCGGACCCGGTGGCGATGTGTTCGTCACCGACAATCAAGGCGAATGGACTCCCGCCAGCGAATTGAACCACATTCAAAAAGGTTCGTTCTATGGGTTCTATCATCGCCAGCAGCGAGGCTCGTTCGCGACGCCGTTTCAACCCGACGGACCCGAACCGCGCGCGGCGGGTGTGACCGAAGCGTCCGTGTGGCTACCGCAAGATGAGATCGGCAATAGTCCGTCGGAGCCGATTTTGATTCCTGAAGGCGTTCCCTTCGCCGGTCAAATGCTGGTTGGCGACGTCAAGTACGGAGGCATCAATCGGGTGTCGCTGCAAAACGTCGATGGCACTTGGCAGGGAGCCGCCTATCGCTTCACGCAGGGACTCGAAGGAGGCGTCAACCGCATCGTCTTCGGCAAAGATGGCTCGCTCTACGCTGGTGGCATCGGCGGCGATCACTCGTCGACGTGGAACTGGGTGAATCCACAGGGCGAGAAGACCTACCAAGGATTGCAGCGGCTCCGCTTTACCGATCGCGCGGTCTTCGACATCGAACTCGTCGAAGCCACACCAACTGGTCTACGAGTGACCTTCACCAAACTAGTCGCCCGCGAGTGGCTCGCCGATACTGGTAATTACAACCTGCGGCAGTGGACTTATGAGGCGACCGGCAAATACGGCGGCGCGAAGATCAATCCCCAAGACCTGAGCGCCAAATCAGCGACTCCGAGCGACGATGGCCGCAGTGTGGACCTCGCCATCGACGGACTCCGCGAGGGCTACCTCATTCACTTACTTACTGAACCCAAATCGACGAGTGGCGAATCGCTATGGTCGACGGAGGTATGGTATACTCTGCGGAAACGTCCCGAGTAGCCAACTACCTAAGACTGAATTAACGCCACCGCTTGCGGCTTAGCCGCGAGCGGCGGTTGTCGACAACTTCGGGTTACTGTTAACTAATCCCGGCGTGGCTTGAAAATCACCGCTCCTAACGGTGGCAAGGTCGCCTGGATGCTCGCGGGGCGGCCGTGGCATTCGCGGGCCGTGGCTTGGATGCCACCGTCGTTGCCGACGTTGCTGCCGCCGAAGTAGGCCGAGTCGCTGTTGCTGATTTCGTCGTACCAGCATGCCTCGGGAACACCAATGTTGTAGCCAATGCGCGGGACCGGCGTGAAGTTAAGGCAGACCAGCACAAAGTCCTTTGGGTTTTTCGCCTTACGAATGAAGCTCAGCACCGAATCATTGTGGTTGTGGCAATCGACCCACTCGAAACCAGCCGCGTCGAAGTCAACCTCATGCAAGGCTGGTTCATTCCGATAAATGTCGTTCAGGTGAGCGACAAAATTCTGTAAGCCCTGGTGCGATTCCCATTGCAGCAAGTCCCATTGCAGCGAGCCGTCGTGGTTCCACTCGTTCCACTGGCCGATTTCGTTGCCCATGAAGTTGAGCTTCTTGCCCGGATGGGCCCACATGTAACCGTACAGCAACCGAAGGTTGGCGAAGCGTTGCCACAAGTCGCCCGGCATCTGATCGAGCAGCGAGCCTTTGCCATGCACCACTTCGTCGTGGGAGAACGGCAGCACAAAGTTTTCGGTGAACGCATAGATGAGCGAAAACGTCAACTCGTCGTGGTGATAGCCACGGTGGATCGGCTCGTGCCGCATGTACCGGAGCGTGTCGTTCATCCAGCCCATGTTCCACTTGAGGCTGAAGCCGAGGCCACCGACGTAGGTCGGCCGCGAGACGCCGCCCCAGGCAGTCGACTCTTCGGCGATGGTCAGCACCCCGGGGTATTGCAGGTGGACTTCTTCGTTGAACTTTTTGATCATATCGATCGCTTCGAGATTCTCGCGACCACCAAACATGTTCGGTTCCCACTGTCCCTCTTCGCGGCTGTAGTCGAGGTAGAGCATCGACGCCACCGCATCAACGCGGAGCCCGTCGATGTGATACTTGTCGAGCCAAAAGAGCGCGTTGGCGATGAGGAAGTTACTGACCTCGTTGCGGCCATAGTTGAAGATGAGCGTGCCCCAGTCGGGGTGCTCGCCCTTGCGTGCATCCGCGTGTTCGTAGAGGGCGGTACCATCGAACTGGCGGAGCCCGTGGTCGTCTTTGGGAAAATGAGCCGGTACCCAGTCGATGATCACACCGATGCCCGCTTGGTGCATTGTGTCGACGAAGAACATCAGGTCCTGAGGCGAACCATAGCGGCTGGTGGCGGCGAAGTAGCCGACCGTTTGATAACCCCAGCTTCCGGTAAAAGGATGCTCGCTGACAGGCATGAGTTCGAGATGCGTATAGCCCATCCGCTGACAGTATTCGACGACCTTGGGAGCCAGTTCGCGATAGCTGAGCCACCGGGTGGTATCGGAGGGGTCGCGCTGCCAACTGCCGAGATGCATTTCGTAGATCGACATCGGCGCGTCGAAGCCGTTGTGCTTGGTTCGCTCGGCGAGCCAGGTGTCATCGCCCCAAGTGTAGTCGTCTAAGTCGGTGACGATGTTGGCTGTCCGCGGTGGAACTTCGGCGGCGAAGCCGTAGGGGTCGCACTTCTCAACAACGCGGCCACCAAGTTGCTTGACCGAGAATTTGTATTGCGCGCCGGGTTTGAGATCGGGAACAAACAATTCCCAAGTGCCGCCGGGCAGGTGCTTGCGCATCTGGTGCGACTTGGTCGACCAACCGTTGAAGTCGCCGATCAGGCTCACTGCCTCGGCATTGGGTGCCCAAACGGCGAAATTCGTACCGGTGATGCCGTCGATAATGCGGCTATGCGCACCAAGGCGATTGTAACAGTCCCAGTGCTTTCCCTCGCCGAGTAGGTGAAGGTCGTAGTCGGTCAGGAGAGGCTCGAAGGCGTAGGGGTCGTGCATTTTCATTTGGCTGCCGTCGTTGTTAGTGACTCGCAATTGATAGCTGCTTGGTGAAATCAACGCATTTTGCCCATCTTCCACAGGACAGATCGCTTCGTATAGCCCTGATGGGTGAATCCGCCGCATCGGGCGAGGCGTTCCATGTGCCGTGTCGACGACCCAGGCTTGCTGCGAATCGGGCAAGTAAGCGCGAATCGCCACGCCACGGCGATCGCCATCGCGCACTTCGTGAGGTCCGAGAACCTCGAAGGGATTGTGGTGAGAGCCATTTACCAGTCGGGGTATGGCATCGAGGGCAACTTGGGTGTTCAAGGGAGTGTCCTTCTACGGAATTGGCTGCAATTGACTGGTCAAAGTGTTTCTAGCGGTCAGCTTTCAGCAATCAGCAATCAGCCAGAAAATTTCGCTTCGCGAGCGATTGTGGCGACGAAGTCGCCTCTCTGGTTGATAGCTGACCGCTGACCGCTGAAAGTTCCTCGCCTACCCGGCGCGGACGAGTGGATTGTCGAGTAAATCATTAAACTGCTGGCCCACGTGCCGTACGGCATCGCAAGCGGCGTCGCGGAGTTTTGTGTATCGGCCCCGTTGCTTGCGAACGACAACCACCGCCGGATCAACCTCATAAGCGGCCACTTGCGGTTTAGCGAAAGCCCGCTGGCTGACCGGTGCATCGGCCGGAACGTCGGCAGCGAAGGGCACCCATGCTGCATCGTCGGGCACGACTTGTTCGGTCGCTGAGACACTGGGAAGCGATTGCCAGGCGTGACAGCGAACCGTGTGAAATTCCAAGGCCCGGTCGACCCGCTGCCAAAGGTCGGCATTGCGAACTGGCACTCGGCGGCCAAAGCGTTCCCAGTGCCAACCCGACCGTTTCCACTGTGCAAGTTCGCGGCCAATTGCCCGTTTGACATAGCGGCTGCCCGTAATGAGGGTCACTTGGCCGGTAGAATCGATGGCTTCGAGCCCCCGAACCAAGGCTAAGACAACAGCCCGATTCGATGAACATTGCGGTTCGATGTCGCACGCCGAGGTGGTGGCTCCGCTGCCAGCATGGTGGAGCAAGAACCGCCACGACGCTGCGCCACCCGACAGGGCTGCCGATTCAACGAGCAATATTAGCTGCTGCTGCAACGTCTGCATGATTGTGAAAGCCACGATACGAATTTGCTTTGATTGGCGCCGTATTCCGTGGCACGCTGCGAAAGAGTCTGGGTTTGTCGAGAAAGTTCTCGCAATCGAAGAGCCTTTCGCCATCCTTGCAAAGGACTAGATCGGAAATGGTTACGCAGGTTCTCCAGACTTCCTTGTCGCGCGGTCACAAAAACCAAAGAAAGCCGGTCTGCGCAGCGGAATTCGGGGTTCAACCGTTTAGACCCGAACTGCGCGACCGTTGCGGACCGAGCCGACCGGCAAAGGGCAAGTGGCGACACGGAGTTCGGACAAATATAATTAGCGGTTGGCAAGCTACCATTTACGGCAAGCGTCCGCCTCCCCCAAGATGCCGCCCACCACAAAGATTGCGTTATGAATGATCGCTCGTTGGTTTGCCTGTTCACCTTGTTTGTCGCTGTTATTGGCAGTTTTAGTGGTCGGGCCGCCCTGGGGGCCGAGCCGTTGCTCGTTGGCGTGGCCGATTTGGCGGTAAAACCGGCCATTGCCGAACAGCTCGATCTCGACGAACAGCAGACCGACGAAATCTGGCAACTCATCGACCGCCGCGAGAAAGCTGGCACTGAAGCCGCCTTGCGGCTCAAAGACTTGTCGGCCGACGAACGTCGCGAACGGCTCAAGCCGTTCCGCCTGGAATCGCAGCGTCAACTCGCGGCGATTCTAAGCGACGAACAAATCGAGAAACTCGACGAACTGCGGGCCGCGAACGACGACCCCAACTACGAGCCGCTGCTGGCGGGGGAGCAGGCAAACGGCAGCGGGCAAACGGCAGTGGAGAGTGGCGAACCAACGACAGCGACACAACCTAGCGAACCGGCTGAAGCCGAAGATTCTGTCACCGACAACAGCGATCCCACCACCAGCGAAGAGCCCACCACCAGCGAAGAGCCTGCCACCAGTGAAGAGAGCGACGAGCCACGTAGCACAGTTCCTTCGGGCCGTGCGATTGAAGCGACCGATAATGAGCAGGCGGTAGGCAGTGGGCAGCCGCCAGAAACCAGCGAGACAGAGGCCAGCGAGACAGAGGCCAACGACAACCCTCCCGATTCCACAATCCCCGGCCCCCCACTTCCGGCGCCCGGCCCCTCAACGACCTTGCCCGACGATGGCAAGTTGCTGTTCAACTTTCGCTATCAACCTTGGCAGGACGTGCTCGACTGGTTTGCCGAACAAAACGAGCTTTCGCTGCTACTCGAGTCGCCACCGAGCGGCACATTCAACTACACCGACAGCAAACGATACACGCCTGCCGAGGCGCTCGACATTCTCAACAGCGTGTTGCTCACCAAAGGTTACACGCTGGTTCGCAAAGAACGAATGCTGGTGCTTGTGAATCTCGAAGATGGCGTGCCGCCGAATTTGGTGACGGATGTACCGCTCAGCGAACTCGACGAGCGTGGCGAGTACGAACTGGTGAGGGTGCTTTTCAAGCTCCGCAATATGACGCCCGCCGTAGCGGCCGAAGAAGTACAAAAGCTGATCGGGCCTCAAGGATCGGTGGTCGTGTTACCTCGGGCGGGCATGATTCAAGTCACTGAAACCGCGGGCCGAGTTCGTGCGATTCGCGAAGTAATTCAAGCAGTCGAACAACCGGCCAATCTCGAGGGGGGGGTCACCCCGTTCGACGTCAAGTACATCATGATCGAAGATGCGCTCCCCGTTTTGCGGCAAATGCTAGGCATTCCCAGCGACAAAATGGCGGCCGAAGATGGCACACTGCAACTGGCTGTCGACTCGCTCACAGGCAAGGTGCTGGCGAGCGGCACTCCTGAAAAACTCGCCCGACTTCGCGACGTGCTCGCGTTAATCGATGTACCCGAAGCGGCCGCGATGGCCGGCAGTGTTGCCGAAGCCTTGCAACTCGAAGTTTACTCGACCGCGGGGTCCGACCCCGAGTCGGTGCTGGCGGTGCTACAGACGCTGCTTGCCGATACGCCCGGCGTGCGGATCACGTCTGACCCCTTCACAGGCAACATCGTCGCACTAGCTACCGCTGCCGATCAGGCGACGATTCGCGTGACCATTAAGCAGATGGGGGCCGACGCGCGGCAGATCGAAGCGATTCGGCTCTACACCGTCGATCCATCGTTGGCTGTGCTCGCGATCAACAAATTGTTTGGCGTCGACCCGATGGCCGAAAAGCCCGACCCGCGAGCTCCCATCGTCGATGCCGACCTAACTAGCAGCACCCTGTTCGTACGAGCGAGTCCTTCGCAGCTTGAGCAGATTCAGACCCTGCTGTCGAAAATGGGCGAGGATCCCAATGCCCAAGAGAACTACTCTGTTGCTCAACTCGGACCCGTCCGCACGTTGCCCTATTCGGGCGCCGCGGCGCTCACGGCGCTTGAGCAAGTCGAGAAGCTGTGGCCCATGATGCGAAAGAATCCGATTCGCGTCGTCATCCCGAGTAAAGGCATTCAGTCGTATCGCCCCAGCGCCAACAACCAGCCTCCCTCGCAGCCGTCGATTAATTTTGGCTTCGACGAACTCAACGAAGAGTTCTTTGGCCAACCTGAACCGCCGCAACCGTCGGCTGATCGAAATCGACCAGCAACCGCCGAAGATCCCTCGGCAGCGCTGCAGCAACCGATCCCCAGCGACCGCTCGGCGAGTCACTCGCCCCGCGTCCCGGCGACGCTCGCCGTGATGCAGCAGGAAACGGCAAGCAGAGAGGGCGACGCTGCTGTGGAACCTCGCGCACCTGATGAGCTGAACGCCGATGCCGAGATGACGGAGCTGGCCGAAATGGCGGCCAACCTTAACGGCGAGGGTGAGCCGATCAACAAACCCGGAGCCCCGGTTGTTGCGGCTCCCGGACCGGGAGGAATGATTATTGCTTCTGAAGACCTCGATGCGCTCGACGCGCTCGAACAAATGCTGTCGATCACCGCCGGTTCGAGTTCCAGCACTGCCCGTGAGTACGCCGTTTTCTACTTAAAACATGCGAAAGCGGCAGAAGCGGCCGAGACACTAAATCAAATGTTCGGTGGTGGTGCGGGTGGGGGCGGCGGCGGTGGCGGACTCATGGAAGGCATCGCCGGCGCGGCACTCGGCGACATGGGAGGAGGACTTATGGGCGACCTATTGGGCCTCGGCGGAGGGGGCGGTTCGGTCACCGGCTTCTCGGCCGGGTCGGTCGACATCGTTGCCGACACACGACTCAACCTGCTTCTTGTCTACGCACAGGCACAAGATATCGACACAGTTAATCAGGTGCTCGAAATTCTCGACCAGAGCGAAGGCCCTGAAGAGGTCGAAGCCCAGGGCAAACCGCGGTTGATTCCCGTCTATAACACGTCGGCCAGTGGTATTGCCGACGTCGTGAAGTCGGTCTACTCCGACCGCATCGAAGGGGCCGGTGGTGGGGGGGGTAACCAACCATCGCCACAAGACATCATGAGGGCGCTGCGGGGTGGACAGGGTGGCGGCGGCGGAGGCCAACCACAAGAGCCCGAAAAAATGACGATCGGTGTCGACGAGCGGAGCAATTCGCTGATCGTCCGCGCGTCTGACCCGTTGTTTCAACAAGTGCAAGCACTCGTTCGCGAACTCGATGAACAACAACGTGACTCGTCAAAATCGACCAAGATGTTCTCACTGAAGCACTCGAATATCGACGCTGTGAAACAAGCATTGACGGGCGTGTTTGGCAGCGACTCAATCACCACGTCGAGCAGCAGTAGCTCGAACCGAAATTCTTCCGACGACCGCGACCGCGACCGTGGCGGCAGCGACGACGCCCGCCGCGCCGCCGAAGACACACAGCGACGCATCGATATGATTCGCCAATTCCAGGAGAGGATGCAGCAAGGTGGAAGTGGTGGAGGTCGCGGTGGCCCACCAGGCGGTGGTGGAGGGCC
>JBGSWC010000305.1:0-21532 GCA_041752635.1 Pirellulales bacterium
CCCCCCCCCGACCCGATGGCTAATACGTTCGAATGTTACCGTCGGCAAAATGCTATGGCGATCGAGCCAAAAATCACGAGCACCGCTAGGCTCGTCGGTTCGGGAACCGGCTGTCCAAAGCTGAAGTCATCGAAGAAGTTCTTACCCGCCAAGTTACCGGCGTTGATGCTATCCTCGAGTTGCCAGCCGAGCACAGAAAGATCGTCCATTGCTTGGAACATGGCTGCGCCGGTGACGATGTTCGTCCAGCTACTGGCTGAGAAATCGAAATAATCAAACGAGAAGAGCTCGTTCGTTAAGTCGATGTCGAAGCGTACACCGTCGTAAAAATTTTGATCGGCCGTGATGCCGGTGCTGATCCAAGCACTCGACGGGTCGGCCCGATAGGTGACCAAATTGTTGCGATCGTAGCCGAACTGAAAACCGACATTGCCCACACCATCCTTGAAGGTCATTGTGAACTTTTCGTTCGATCCGTCCGGACTGGGGCCATCGCCCGGATTGGGACAGAAATAAAATCCGACCTCGATGACGCCCGTCGTAATGCTCGCCGGCGCGACGCCTCCAAAGTCGAACGAGTCGAGCAGATAGTCGTAAGTCATCGGGCCAATTCCAACCGAGTCGTTCCGCAGTGCCAAGCAGTAGTTATCGGTTCGTCCACCACTGTGCCCGCCAACAATGTACGCACCGAGCGCCGTACTTGGATTCGCGGGATAAGGGGGGAGCGCTCGCGGTATAGAGCCCTCGGTCGGTCGAGTTACTAAAGTAGCCGCCAACCTCTCCGGTAACCGACCACAAACCAGAGTCGGCCATAATTGGAGTGGGTAACGGTCCGCCACCCCCAGCGTTCAATCCAAACTGGCCCGCATTGTAGTAGCTCACGTCACCAGCAACCGATCCTGATTGCACATCGTAACCATCATTCGGAGTATTGAAACTACCGAGATAAGCCTGGGCCGGTGTGGCAGCCCCTACGAAGACAACGACCGCGCACCACACATGCACGGCGCAAAGATTGCGCAACATTAGCTGAACCCCCTAGAGAAATGAGTTGGCGAGAATGAATATCTCGCCGAGATCAGTTCAGGCTATCAATTCCGCTGAGTAAAGTCAAACAGAAAATGTGCGGAAATATGCAAAATGGAGCCTGCCAGCTATCGCAACCCGCTCCGTATGAAATGCCCCTCCATCCAACCAAACTTTTGCCGACTCGATAGCCCCTTGTACAAAGTTAGCCCGACGCGATCGTGAGCCTGCGAGCCGCTGAACAGGCGACGGAACTACGGGGGTCACCCCCGCTGCCTGTGGGTAGAAAAAGCGCTCTGCTACTGGGTCGCCGTTTACTTCGACCGGATTGAACAGTTACTAACCCCCCGGCTTTGGCATCGCCAAGCTATGCAGAACCAGCACCGCACCGATCGACATCAAACACCAGCCGAGCCATTCGGGTGGGCTCAGGCTCTTGCGCGCCCCGGTCATAGTCGCGGCGGCGGACTGAGGCGAAAACTCGCCTGCTTGGGCCACTGCCACCGAGTTGTCGTCGCTCCACTCGGCCAACACTCGCGTCGTTTCTGGGGTCAGTACGTAGGTCTCTACCGATCGCACTTGCATACCAACGAACAGCACCAACAGGCCCATAAAGAAGAATTGATTGCGATTGAAGTCCATCTCGAGCCACCTCCGGCAGCAACGCCCTTGAGCTAGTAACGCAGCGAACGATGGCCCATCGAGAACCGGTCCAGGCTCGCCCATCAAGTGCTATCGACCAGAGGTGGCGCTGAGACGCAAATGTCTGCTAGCAATTCGGGCGGGAAGGGAGCTAGGCGTTGTAGCGGAAGTAACGGAAACGCGGAAACAGCCTCCTTACGGGATTCTCAAAAATTCGGGAAATCTACGATAACGCTGCGAAGTGCTGCCAATTCGGCTCCGAAAGTTCGTCGGCTTGCAGGCGGCAGCGGCGATGTGCGCGCAACTATTCGCCGGCAGCCCCTTCACCTTCGCCCGGCGGAGCGAACAAGTCATTAAGCCCGTCTCCGACGGCATTGCCGACAGCTTCCGTCATTAAGTTGCCAAGCCCCGCCTGCTGGAGCGCGAGGGCGAGTTGCGGATGGTTGACCCAGTCGCCCGGTTTATAGCTACGGATGTCGACCCAGGCGTCGCCCAAGTGCGGGGCCACCTTGGCGATCATGTGATAACCATCGCTCGCACGCACGACGTGGTTATGCATGGCAAGGTGGTAGAAACCGGCTCCGATGGCCAGCCCGAGAATGAAGCTGTAAAACTTACCCATGGTAGTTGTGATCGTTCGGGGGCATTCAGTAGGGGGCTCATGCTCGAACCCAAACAACGTTCTCCCCCCATTCTGACTCGAGTCGGCCCCCTTTTGCAATCGCGGGACGGAAGACCGGCCCTCGACGAAAGGTCCTCCTCGACGGGCCTTGGACGATGGGCGACCAACAGGGTAAAACGGGTCCACCCAACTATGAGTTTTTGGCAATCGAATGGACTTCGTCGCTCCCGCCTCGGCTGGAATGACATGTAGCACTAGTCACTGCACCGCCGACCATTGATCTACACCGCCGATGGCATCCGATTCGATCTACGATGATGCCAAAGTCGACGCCGACGATTCGCAGTCGCAAGACGGACTGATGTCGGCCAGCTTTCTGGGGTTGCTGTTCACCCAGTTTTTGGGTTGCACCAACGACAACATTGTGCGCTGGCTGGTGATCGGCATCGGCAAGACGATGGTTGCGCCACACCAAGCAAGCCAGATTCTGGTGGCGGGTTCGGTTTGCTTCATTTTGCCCTATCTGATTTTCGCTGCCCCGGCTGGGTACCTGGCCGACAGGTTTAGCAAACGCAACGTGATCGTTTGGTGCAAGGTCGCCGAGATCGGGCTGATGATACTAACAGTGCTGGCTGTCTATGTCGGAAGCAAGTTGGGCCTCTTCGCACTCATCTTTTTGATGAACGGCCAGAGCGCGTTGTTCGGCCCCGCGAAGTTTGGCAGCGTCCCCGAGTTGCTGCCGCAGTCGAAAATTTCGTCGGCCAACGGTGCGCTCAACCTAGTGACGGTGCTGGCTGCGGTGGTTGGCACAGCACTCGGCAATTGGCTGTCGGACGCTCACGGAGCCACCACTTTTGGCAAACTTGACGGGCTCGTACAACTGGCAGTTCTGGGCGGCATCGCCCTCGTGGGCCTGTTTGCAAGTTTTCCGATTCGCACCATCGCCGCCGCGCGGCCCGAACTCGCCTTTCCCACTGATTTTCCCGCCCGTATGTGGGGCGACTTGAAGATCGTCGCCAGCGACCGGGGGCTGTTTTTGATCGCGCTGGCGGCCACGTTCTTCTGGTCACTTGGTGCAATTTTTCAACTCAATATCGATCAGTTTGTCGACGAAGGGGGGGGCACCAGCCAGAGCCAAATCACCCCGCTACTCGGGGCACTCGTGCTGGGCGTCGCGGCCGGTAGTGTGCTAGCGGGCGTGTGGTCGAACCAGCATGTCGAACTCGGAATTCTACCGCTCGCGTCAGCAGGACTCGTGTTGTTTGCATTTCTACTATTCACGGTTCCCTCTGAACTTGTCGACGTTAGTACCGCCGAAGGCGTTCACCTCACGGCCAGCTATTGGCTCGCCTGTTTCTATTCGGCGATGCTTGGCATCGCGTCGGGATTGTTCGTCGTACCAGTCTCGGCGTACCTACAGCACCGCAGTGACAAAAAAGTCCGCGGCGCGGTGCTGGCCGCGACCAATACGCTGACCTTTAGCGGAATGCTGGTCGTGACGTTCGCCTACTTAGCGCTGCGCACCACGGCTTTTTCGACGACGCAAGAACCACTCTTCTCAGCCCGGTTTGTGTGGCTGCTGTGCAGCCTCGTCACGCTGCCAGTGCTGGCTTACATCGTGTGGCTGATTCCTCAGTCGACGATAAAATTCCTGGCCTTCTTGGCGGCCCACACCAGCTATCGCATTCGGCTAGTCGACCGCGATAACTTGCCCGAGGGTGGTGCGCTGTTGGTCGCGAACCATGTGACTTGGATCGACGGGTTGTTGCTGTTCGGCTGTTCGAGTAGGCCGATTCGGATGCTCATTAAGGCGAGCCTCCTCAACAGTCCCTGGCGTCGGCGGATGGCCAAGTGGATGAACGCCCTACCGGTGCCCGCCAACCCCAAAGCGGCGCAGCGTGTGCTTGCGGAAGCACGCACCGCGCTCGGGCGCGGCGAGCTCGTTTGTCTGTTTGCCGAGGGAAACATCACCCACAGTGGTCAGTTGCAGTCATTCTCGCGAGGAACGATGGCCCTCGTCAAAGGAACCGGCGCGCCGGTCGTGCCGGTCTACCTCGATGAACTATGGGGGAGTATCTTTAGCCATCGGCCCGCCAACTGGTGGGACCGCTGGTTTGGCCGTGGTACGCGGCCGATTTCCATTTGGTTCGGACGACCGTTGCACAAGATTCGCGATGCTGCGGATGTGAGGCACGCCGTCGCCAAGCTAGGAGCACGCGCCGCCGTGAAACGCTACGAGAGCAGTACCAATATTACACGAACGATGATTCGTGCTTGCCGCAAAGCGATGTTCCGCTGGAAGATCGCCGATTCGTCTGGCGATAGCCTCCGCGGCAGCGATGTGTTGATGCGGAGCCTCATTCTTAGGCGGCTGCTCTTGCGCGAGGTGTTCGGGAGCAGCAATCCAAACGATGAGCAATACGTCGGCATTCTCTTGCCGCCGAGCAATGGTGGCGTGTTGGTGAACGCGGCCGTTTCACTATCGCGGCGGGTGGCAGTAAACTTGAACTACACGGTCACCCAAAGTGTGATGGACGCCTGCGTCAAGCGGGCGGGCCTCAAGCATGTACTCACCAGTCGCCGGGTGATGGAAAAGTTCTCGTTTACCTTCGGCGATGCTGAGGTGGTCTACCTCGAAGACCTCCGCGAGAAGCTCAAGACATCTGACAAAGCAATTGCGGCTTGCCAAACGTACACGATGCCCGCCGCGTTGCTCGATTTGATGCTTGGGCTTCAGAAAATCAAAGCCGATGATCCGCTGACCGTCATTTTTACCAGCGGATCGACCGGCGAACCAAAGGGAGTGGTGCTGACTTACCGCAATATCGCCTCGAATATCGACGCGATCGATCAGGTGATTCATCTGCGCAAAGGGGACGTGATGCTGGGCATGTTGCCTTTCTTTCACTCGTTCGGCTACACGGTCACGATGTGGGGACCGCTCGCCCTCGACATCGCGGCCGTCTATCATTTCAATCCGCTCGACGCCAAGCAGATCGGTAAGCTGGCCGAAAAATGGAAGGCAACGATCTTACTATCGACGCCAACGTTCTTGCGCGGGTTCATCAAGCGCGTCGATGCCGACCAGTTCGCGTCACTCGACGTTGTCGTGGCGGGAGCGGAGAAGTTGCCAGAATCGATGTGCAACGCATTTGAACACAAGTTTGGCGTCCGACCTGTCGAAGGCTATGGTGCGACCGAGTTGTCGCCACTGGTGTCGGTGAACGTCCCCAAGAGTCGTTCTCCGCACAAGCAGGTCGATTCGAAGGAAGGCTCGGTTGGTCGACCGGTGCCCGGCGTGGCCGCCAAGATTGTCGATCCCGACACGGGCGAGCGACTCGGCACCGACATGCCAGGGATGCTACTCATCACGGGACCGAACGTCATGAAAGGTTACCTCGACCAGCCCGATAAAACGGCCGAAGTGATTCGCGACGGTTGGTACGTGACGGGTGACATCGCCAAGCTCGACAGCGATGGGTTCATCACCATTACCGGCCGCGAGAGCCGCTTCTCGAAAATCGGCGGCGAGATGGTGCCACACCTGAAAGTCGAAGAGGCGATCGAACAATTCCTCGGCATCGCCGACGAAGATAATGAAACAGCGATGGTAGTGGTGACCGCTGTACCCGACGCACGCAAAGGCGAGCGACTGATTGTGGTCCATCGCAAGATTGAAAAAACGCCGAGCGAAATTTGCGAGGGACTTAAATCATTTGGAATGCCCAACTTGTGGCTTCCCGGCAACGATTGTTTTCTCGAAGTCGAGCAAATTCCCGTGCTCGGTTCGGGAAAGCTCGACTTAAAAGGGATTGCCAACCTCGCGCGCGAGAAGTTTGGTGACGACGAAGCGTAGGCTGAACTCGATGAGAGGGTTAACCTTCGCCCATGAATTTTTGTAGCACATCGTCCGGTGCCGCGGCGTAGTCGGTTGGCTGCATCGAGCAGCTCGCTCGCCCTTGGCTCAGGCTGCGCATGGCGCTTGAGTAACCAAACAGGTTTGCCAGCGGTGCGGCGGCGTGGAGTATTGTGTCGGTGCCGCGAGCTTCGGTCTGGTGAATGATCGCCCGCCGTTGTTGCAGGTCACCCACTAGGTCGCCCACATGATCGTTGGGGGTCGAGATTTCGAGATTCATGACCGGTTCCATCAGCACTGGCCCCGCTTCGCGGAGCCCTTTGTCGAACGCTAGCGAGGCGGCTGTTCGGAAGGCGATGTCGGTCGATTCGGTTTCGTGAACCGTGCCGCCGAGCACCGTGACTTTGAGCCGCATCAACGGGAACCCAATCACTCCGCCACCCGAAGTGGCCGACTCGAGTTCTTCGAGCACCACGTTCAGATATTCATCGGGCAGTCCGTGGCTGGGGTCAACCGAAACCATCACGGATGGCAATTTGCTGGCAAGCGGACCGGTCGGTGTGAAAGGTTCAACGCGCACTCGAACAGCGGCCGAATGCTGAACGCCGTTGATGAGGCGATGGCATTCGCCCGAAACGTCGGCCCCTTTGGCGACCGTCTCGCGATAGCTTACCCGCGGGCGATGAACTTTCACATTGAGGTTGAAATCGCGGAGCAGCTTATGCTGGATCACTTCGAGATGCAGTTCACCCATCCCGCTGATAACAATTTGCCCTGTCTCTTCGTTTTCGGTCGACTTGAATGTGGGATCTTGTTTGCGAAGCATGTCGAGCACGTCGGCGAGCTTCTTTTTCTCGGCTGTGCTCTCGGGCTCAATCGCCATCGAAATGACAGTTTCGGGAAAAGTGATCGACTCCAACACAATTGGGTTGTTGGTGTCACAGAGTGTGTCGCCCGTTATCGATTCGCGTAATCCAATAATGCCACAGATGTCACCGGCGTCGGCGTAGTCGATTTGCTCGTCTTTTTTGCTGGCGTGCAGTCGCCAGAGTTGGGCCACGTTTTCCTTGTTGCCACGAGTCGCGTTGAGGACTCGCGAATTGGGTTTGAGACGCCCCGAGTAGATCCTCACCCACGACAAGTCGCCCGTCTTGTACGGCAGAATCTTAAACACGAGCCCACAGAATGGTTCGTCGATGTTGGGCTTGCGCGAAATCCTCTTTGCTTCGGCGACTTCGGTTTCTTGTTTGCGCTTGCTCTTGCCACCGCTGGCGCGACCGGTGGGATCGGTCCCCTCGACCGATGGCATCTCGAGCGGGTGAGGCAAATAGGCGGCCACGGCGTCGAGCAACGGTTGCACACCCATTCCGTGAAGCGCCGAGCCACACAACACGGGCTGAATCTGCAAATGAACCGTAGCGTTACGGACTACTTTTTGAATCAGCTCGACCGAAATCGGTTCTTCGCTGAGCGCCAACTCCATCAATTCGTTGCTGTAATCGTAAAGCTGCTCGAGCAATCGCTCACGCCACAGGCTCGCTTCGACTGCGAATTCCTCAGGAATCTCTTCCGTCTTGATTTCGATCGATTCGCGACCGCCAGGGAAAGTGAGCAATTTCATGTTCACGAGGTCAATTACCCCGCGAAATGGTTCTTTCATATGGGGCGGACCGAGGCCGACCGGTATTTGCAGTGCGACCGGGTTCGCGCCGAGTCGCTGGCTTAGTTCCGCAAAGACCGCCTCGAAGTTGGCTCCTTCGCGGTCAAGTTTGTTGATGAAGGCCAGTCGCGGCACATGGTACCGATCAGCTTGCCGCCAGACCGTTTCGCTCTGCGCCTCGACCCCTTCGCGCGCACTAAACACCACGACCGCGCCGTCGAGCACCCGCAGGCTCCGCTCGACTTCGGCCGTAAAATCGACGTGACCAGGCGTGTCGATGAGGTTGACGACCACGTTCTTCCAAGGAAACTGAACGCAGGCCGAGTAGATAGTGATGCCCCGTTCAGCTTCTTCGGGGTCATCGTCGGTAGTGGTAGTTCCCTTGTCGACCGCCCCCGAGCGGTGCTTTTTTCCACTGACATAGAGCATCTGTTCGGTGACGGTGGTCTTGCCGGCATCGATATGGGCGATGATCCCGAGGTTGCGAAGTTTGGTGGAATCGAGGGCCATTGTGGTCGCGGGTGGTCGCGGGTTGTTCAGTTTTGGAACCTGATCTTAGCAAGTAGGCGACAAACTGACTGCGGGGGGTATTTTTTGGCGTAAAGCCGCGGAGTCGCGAAGAAGCACAGAGTTTTCTGCAACAAAGAACAAATTGCCGTTGTCCTGCATTAGGGGAGGTACGACTGCTTCATTTGCTTTTTTTTTCGATCGTCAGCGTCTTTGTGTTTTCGCGTCGAGAACCAATCGTCTTGCCGCGTCGCGGCCGCTATGGATGCAGTAGGGAATGCCGACGCCGCGGTAGGCGTTGCCTGCGAGTTCGAGGCCGGAGTGCTGGGCGATCGCTTTTTCAACTTTAGCAACGAGGTCGAGGTGGCCGAGTTCGTATTGCGGCATCGATTGGGGCCAACGTTGGACGTGCGTCCAGAGTGGTTCGCCCTTCAGCCCGACAAGTTCGCGAAGCTCGCTCAAGGCAATTTCGATCAGCCGATTGTCCGACTCATCGATCAACTCGGGATGTTGCGAGCCCCCTAGAAAGACACGAAACGTGACTTCGCCGTCTGGCGCACGTCCCGAGTACTTTTCACTGCTGAAGGTGCCAGCGGCCGCTTTTCGGTGCTCGACATGGGGGACGACAAAGCCGGTGGCATCGAGCCGATGGGCGACTCGGTCGCGGCGAGCGCCTACGATGACAATAGCGCAATTCGACGAGCGAATGCTGGCGAGCAACTCGCTTGCCGTCGTATCGACTGACTGCAAGATCGTGGCAGCGCGACGGGCGGGTGTGGCAACGATCACGCCGTCGACGGGGGATTCGCCCGTATTGTCGCCCCGAAGTCGCCACAGACTCTCGCCAACACGCTCGATGGAATTGACGCGAGCACCGAGGCGAAATTCAACATTCGTTAGTTGTTTGCGAAGCGTTTCGACGACGCGGCCGATGCCACGCTGCGGTGTCATGAAGATACTTTCGTGTTTCTTACTAGGTTTCCCGCTGGCTCCCGCTGCGCGGATCAGGCTGCCGTGCTTGGCTTCCATCTCGGCGAACTGCGGAAAGCAGGCGGGGAGGCTGAGCCGTTCGGGGTCGCCCATAAAGATGCCCCCGGCGAGTGGTTGAACGAGCCGCTCAAACACTTCGCGGCCGAACCGCCGCCGGGCGAAATCGGCGAGGCTTTCGTCGCCGGTAGTTGTGTCGCGTGGGGCAATGCTCGATTCGCGCAACATTCGCAACTTGCCACGTAGGCTCACCAGCGGCGTCGTCGCCATCTGCCAGCGGCTCTTGGGAGCCATTGTCGCAAGTCCATCGGGCACACGGACGAGTCGACCCCGATGCACCGAGTAAACACCTGCTGCGCTCGGGTTGGTGCCGATCAACTCGTCGTCGATTCCCAGTTCGCGGCAGAGTTCGACGCCGTAAGGGAGTCGCTTAAGAATGCTGTCGGGACCGCACTCGACGAGGTGGCCGTTGATCTCGCAAGACTTAATCAGCCCGCCGAGTTCTTGCGCAGCTTCGAGTAGCGTCACCTGTGCCTGGGGAGCCGATGCTCGCAACTGCCAGGCGGCAGCGAGGCCTGTGATGCCGCCACCGACGATGGCGATTCGTTTCTGGGGGGAATTGAGCCTAGTCATGCTGACACTTGCTTGGTTTCGATTACCCGAGCGTATTCGGCAAGCGTCGCTTCGACCATAGCCTCGGCACTGAAATGCTGCCGGGCGTAGGCCTGTCCGGCCGCTGTGCGGCGTCGCGCTTCGTCCGAACTTGTAAATGCGTCGAAAATCGCCGCAGCCAACGCCGACGGATCGCGCGGCGACACAAGCCAGCCGTGCGGAGTGCCATCGGCGTTTCGTAAGACTTCTGGCAATCCTCCGGCCGTCGTCGCAACGACTGGTTTGCCCGCCACCAGCGCATCGATGACCGAGGTGCCAAGCCCTTCGTCGAGCGAAGGCAATACCAACAAGTCGCAAGCCTGTATTAAATCGGGCACATCGCGGCGGAAGCCAACGAGGTGGACCGTTTCGCCGAGGCTTTGCTGCGCAATTTGCTCGGCCAATCGATCGCGCTGGTCGCCTTCGCCCGCGAAGAAAACTTTCAGTTGAGGCACGTGACGCAACACCGCTGGCAACGCATCGATCAAAACGCGATGGCCTTTGCATTCGACGAGCGAAGCAACGACCAGCAGCAGCGGAGTCTCATTGGTGATGCCGAGTGCCGCACGACCGCGAGCGGCATCGCCGGTGGCCATTCGCGCGAGGTCGATGCCATCGTAGACGACGCCTACGCGGTTAGCCGGAATACCACTAGCTTGGGCGACTTCCGCAATCGCCTGCGAGACACAAAGCACGCGGTCGGCACCATGTACATATCGCTGGGGCGAGCGAATGGGGAAAACCACTCTCCGCGAAGCGATCCGAGCGACGTCGCTGTTGCCGAGTGTGGCCCACCGCAACAGCGTCGTTGTGTGGGCGTCGTTGGCGTGAATAACATCGGGTTGTTCATTGGCGAGGTAGGTTCGTGCTTGCCAAATTGCGCGGAGTCCGCGCGGATGCCCGGGCAGGGCGAAAGCCGGACGACCGACGTCGAGCGATCGACGCAGGAACTCGCTGTTGGATCGGCATCCGACGACGACGTTGTGGCCCCGTTCGACCAGTCCATCGGCGAGCAGGCGAAGTTGCTCTTCGCCACCTCCCCACCCTCTTTCGGACGACAGCAAGAGAATTTTCACGACTTGTTGCGGATAGGGATAATGTTGTTGAAAACGCAAGAGCAGCCTAACGTGACTCAGGACTTGGCAACAGACAGATACACGAAATCCTATCACCTGCCACTGGTTCTGCTTATGATGGGTCGATGCGATTTAGGCTGGCACAATAAGAAAGCTACTCAGGAACAGGTCGATGCACACAATTCGACTCGCAGTAATTGGCATAGCAGCATTTAGCGTCTGGTCGAGCTCCACGGAAGCGGTGGAAGTGGTACGCCCACTTGCCGATTTCAGTCTGATACCGGCAACGGAATCGGCCAACCGGATGGCTCTTTCCCTCACTGCGGCCGGTGCGAGCGACTCCGACATCGCGACACTTACCGGCGACTTGCAAGGGAGTCTCCGTCTCGATGTCGTCGGTGATCAGGTTGAAGTGACCGGTCTCAATTTCAGCGGCGGGGAGTTTGCCCTGAGCAACACGTCGTTTGACATTCGCGTTGTTGTGTTCTTTTTAACGGTCGCTACTGTCGACGCAGATGGCATTGGATTGGGGGGAACGATCGACACAGTTCCTTCCTTCGGCGCCGTCGCCAGCGGCCAATTCAATACGATCGATCACGAAGTCACGATCAACATGGGTACGGTCATCGCTGTCGGTACCGGGTTAGCAAGTGATTTGTCGCAGTCGATCGATCTCACGGCGACGCCCCTATCGATCACACCCGACACGTCGGGCACTTTGGCGCTCAGTCTCATTTCAACAGCGGGCACGACGAACAACTACCGTGCCAGAATTTCGATACCGGTCGACGAATCGGTCCCCATCCCCGATTTGCCGGTTGCGGTCACCCTGGCTGCCATGGGCAACATCGTCGCCGAAGGCTACTTTAGCATCGATCTCGGGACACCCGGCGACTTCAACGGCGACGATGTCGTCGACGCCGCCGACTACACGGTGTGGCGCGATAACCTGGGCGGCAGCGAAGCCTCGCTATCGTTCGGAAGCGGCGATAGCAGCGGCAGCGTCGATGGCGGTGACTACGCGATCTGGCGGCAGCAATTCGGCCGGTCAGATGGGCCGTCGACGCCCGTTGGGTTCGCGGTGCCAGAGCCTTCGGCATTTCTGCTCTTCGCTTTCGCGACTGCTTGCGCATCTGGCTTGCGACTGGGTTGCTATGTCGCGGCCCCTGAAATACCCTTAACTGCTTGAAGCAGCGGCAGTTAGAGAGAAACCCGGGTGGTGCTGCTGCGATGTTGTTGGCGGAATGTCGCGTCCGCTTGGTTAACTGTTTGGCGGTCCCCCCGCTTCGGCCCTGTTTGAAAAATCGATGAGTGAACTTGCGCAACGTCTGGCCAGTCTTTCTCCCCAGCAGCGGCAGCTGCTCGAAAAGCGACTTGCCCAGAAGAACCTGCCAGAAAAACCGACCGCCGAGCCGATCGCCATCGTCGGCATGTCGTGCCGATTTGCAGGCGCTCGCAATCTGGCTGAGTTTTGGCGAGTGATTTCTGAGGGAATCGAAGCGACTCGCGAGGTTCCCGCTGACCGCTGGGACATCGACGAGCTTTACGATCCGACGGGCACCGAGTCAGGCAAGATGTCGACCCGTTGGGGTGGGTTCATTGACGATATCGATCAATTCGACCCGGCGTTTTTTGGCATCGCGCCGCGCGAGGCTGCTCGCATGGACCCCCAGCAACGACTGCTGCTCGAAGTCGCCTGGGAAACGCTCGAGAATGCCGGACTTCCTGCCGACAAGATGGCGGGTACCAACACGGCCGTTTATGTCGGAATTGGTGGAACCGATTACTCAAAGGTACCGGCCCAGTTCGCCGACTACTTTCACCACATTGACGCCCACGTCGGCACCGGCAATGCGCTTTCGATTGCCTCGAATCGTGTCTCCTACATTTTCGACTTTCATGGCCCGAGCGCTTCGGTCGATACGGCCTGTAGCAGCAGCTCACTGGCCATTCACCTGGCGGTTGAGAGTCTGCGTCGGGGCGAAGCCACCGCTGCTCTCGCGGGTGGAGTGAACGCGATCATTACGCCCGAGACCACAATCGCGTTTAGCAAAGCGCGGATGCTTTCACCCGAAGGCAAGTGTCGACCGTTCGATTCTCGGGCCAATGGATATGTCCGTGGCGAAGGGTGCGGTCTCGTACTGCTCAAGAAGCTGAGCGACGCTGAGCGTGATGGCGACAATATTCTCGGTGTGATTCGCGCCACGAGCGTCAATCAAGACGGCCGCACCTCTGGTATTAGTGCCCCTAACGGCGAGTCGCAGAAGCTCTGCATTCGAGCGGCACTCGCTCAGGCGGGAATCACGGCCGACGATGTCGGCTACATCGAGGCCCACGGCACCGGAACACCGCTCGGCGATCCGATCGAGATGCAGGCACTTTGCGAAATTTTTCGCGGTGAGCCCGATACAAATCCACTCTATGTTACCAGCGTTAAAGCCAACATCGGCCACACTGAAACCGTGTCGGGGGTTGCCGGGCTGATCAAAACTATGTTGCTAATGCAGCACGATACGCTGGTGCCGCAACTGCATTTCCAGAAGCTGAACCCCCACATCTCGCTGGCCGGTTCGCGGGTTGTGATTCCGACCGAACGCAACGCTTGGCCCGCCGACCAGCGACGACTCGCCGGGATCAGTAGTTTTGGATTCGGCGGCACCAACACTCACTTGATCGTCGAGGGACTACCGGCAACGACTGAACCCAAACCGGCGAAACCCTCCAACGGTCGCGCGACCGTCAAATCACGCGAGGAAGTGGCGACCTTTTACACGCTGAAATTGTCGGGACGTACCGCGAGTGCCGTGACTCGACAAGCCAAGCAACTGGCCGAAGTCTTCGCAACAGACATCGATTCGAGCACTCTGGAGCTATGTTACGCTGCGAATACGAGCCGCTGTGACTTCAACCATCGGGCGGCGGTCGTCGGCGACAGTCGTGCCGCGCTCGTCGAGCAATTGCAATTGCTGGCCGCCGAACAGCAAGGCCCAGGCATCAGGCAAGGCTCGGTTAAGGGGCTCAAGCGGTCTCAGGTGGCGATGTTGTTCACCGGGCAGGGTTCACAATACGCCGGCATGGGTCGCGAATTGTACGAGACCGAGCGCGTATTTCGCGAAGCAATCGACCAGTGTGCGACGGCTCTGTTACCCTTGATGGACGTGCCGCTGTTGACTTTGCTCTACCCGGGTCGTGACGACGATCCCGCGCGGATTGATAATACCATCTACACTCAACCTTGTTTGGTTTCGCTCGAGTACGCGGCGGCGCAACTTTGGCGATCGTGGGGAGTGGTGCCGAAAGCCTTGCTCGGTCACAGCGTGGGCGAATACGCAGCCGCCATTGTTGGCGGAGCAATGTCGCTCGAAGATGGCCTCAGCCTCATCGCGCACCGCGCTCAGTTAATGCAACGCGTGACCGCTGTTGGAAAAATGGCGGCTGTATTCGCTAGCGAAGCCGAAGTGGCGCGGGAGATGGCCGGCGAATCGAACGTCACCATCGCCACCGTCAACGGACCGGCCAACACAGTGATCTCGGGCGATGCCGATGCAGTCGACAAGGTCGTCAAGCAGTTCGCTGAAAAAGGCTTGTCGGTACAGCCCTTAAACGTGTCGCACGCATTCCACTCCCACCACATGGACAGTGTCCTCGATGAGTTCGAAGCCTTCGCCGCGCGACTGGAATTTTTCGAGCCGTCGATTCCCATCGTCTCCAATGTCACCGGCGTGTTCTACGATGGTGCCCCCGACGCTCGTTATTGGCGCAACCACTTGCGCGGCGCAGTTCGCTTCAGTGATGGCGTCGAAATGCTGGCTCGTGCAGATGCCAATCTGTTTATCGAAGTTGGCCCCTCTGCGAGCCTCGTTGGTATGGTTAAGCGGTGTATGCCAGCCGCCAATGTGCATCTAATCGCGACAATGCGCAAAGGGAATTCGTCGGCCCAGTCGGCCGCAATTGCTTGTGCTGAGTTCTATACGGCCGGTGGAGTCATTGATTGGCGTGCGTTGGCCGGGCCCCGACCGCCGCGTCGGGTCGCGATACCGAACTACCCGTTTGACCGAGCGCGATACTGGCTCGAACGAAACGAAGCTGCCGAACGGACGCGAACGGTAAAACAAACCGGCAAAGGCAATCCGCTGCTCGGAAGTCGCCAGCCATCGGTTTGGAGCAGTGCACTGTACGAAACGGTCATCGACGCGACCCGGCCAGCGTTTTTGGCCGATCATCAGGTGCAAGGTTCGGTGGTTGTGCCGGCGGCCGCTTTTGTCGACCAAGCGCTGGCTGCCGCCCAAGCGACGTTTGGCGACGGACAGCACATCGTCGAGAATCTTTCGGTCCAACACGCGATGTTTTTGCCCGAAGGAGCTAAGCGTTTGATGCAAGTCGCGGTCGCTCCCGAAAGCGGCGGCGAGACGACCATCGAGTGTTACAGCACGCTCATCGACGAGGCACTCGCCGAAAACGATCCGACGTGGATGATGCACGCGGCCGCCACCATCAAACACGCTGACAAAGCCTCGCTGTCAGAGCTGCCCACGATCGATCTTGCCGCCATTCGATCGCGACTCGACGACCACAAGACTCGCGACGAATTTTATCAAATTGTTGCCCACAGGGGGCTCATTTATGGCCCTCAGTTTCAGGTACTCGGCGAAGTCAACCGCTCCTCCGGCGAGGCGCTCGCGACCCTCCAACCACACGAACACGTTGTGGCCGAAGCGAGCCGTTACAAACTCCATCCGGTGCTGGGCGATGCCTGTTTGCAAACGCTCGCTTCAACGGTGCCGCTCGAAGACGACGGCTCCTATAGCCCCTACACCTACATGCCGGTGAGCGTGCGGCAAGCGTGTGTAATTAGACCAATCGAGAGTTTCGACACCCCGCTGTATTGCTTTGCGGTGCGGCGTAGCGACCAGAGCGGACCAAGTCCCGAATTTGTCGAAAGCGATGTTGTCATCGTCGACGGCACAGGAGTTGTATTCGTAGCGCTGCTAGGTGCACGGGTGCAACGCATCGGTCGTGGGAAGCAGGTAGCGCCCGTGGACCCCGCCGATTGGCTCTATCAAGTCGATTGGATCGAAACGCCGCTTGCGACAGCCGATCCAAAGGCTGGTGGTGCCTTGCTCATTTTTGCTGATAGTCGTGGGGTCGCCGACGCGGTTATCGAAAATCTCACGCCGAAGATCGAACGACTTATCGTTGTTCGCGCCGGAAAACGATACGATACCGAAGAGAGTGGCAGTCGCGTCGACGTCGTGATCGATCCTCTCGACGCCGATCATTATGAACGGCTTTTCAAGGAGTATTTCGCCGATGGGCGCTGTGACAATGTCGTTCACCTGTGGTCGGTCGACGTCGATGGCGATGCGCGAGAAATGTGGAGTACCGCGCGACGGCTGAGCACCGGCGCGAGTGTGCAACTACTCAAGCGAGCCGTTCGCCACAACTGGAAGAAACTGCCGCGTGTGTGGTTCGTGACCGAAGGTGCTCAAATTGTCGAGTCGCAAGCCGAGGTCGCCGTCGCACAGGCTCCGCTGGTGGGTTTGGTTCGTGTTGCACAAATGGAACACCCCGAGCTGAAGCCAACACTACTCGACCTTGATCCAGCGGCCTCGCCCAGCGTTCAAGCGGCAGCCATTATCCAAGAGTGTTTATCGGCGGGCGGCGATCAACAAATCGCCTATCGCAACCAAGTTCGTAAGACCGCGACGCTTGTTGATTCGCGAAATTCAATTGCAACGGCAATCGGCAAATCCGATCAACTCAAAACTCCAAGCGGGTCGGCCTATCAACTTCGCTTTCAAACGGCCGGTTCGTTCGATTCGCTCCGTTTTGTGCCGATCCAGAGAAAAAAACCAGAAGCGGGCGAAGTCGAAGTTGAAGTCCATGCCACAGGGCTCAATTTCAGCGACGTGCTCAAGGCTCTTGGGCTCTACCCAGGCATCAAAGACGCGATTGTGCCTCTCGGAATCGAAGCATCGGGCGTGGTCACTGCGATCGGCGATAATGTCGATCGCTTTCGCGTGGGCCAAGCCGTCATGGGAGTCGCCCCTTATGCCTTCGGCTCTCACACGATCACACCCGAATATACTCTCGTTGCCAAGCCCGAAACGCTCACGCATGTTGAGGCGGCCACCATCCCGATCACCTACCTGACTGCCTACTACGCGTTGGTCAGGCTTGCCGATATGCAAGCAGGTGAACGGTTGTTAATTCATGCCGGCGCTGGCGGGGTCGGACTCGCCGCGATCCAAATAGCTCAGCATCGCGACGTGGAAATCTACGCAACCGCTGGTAGCGACGAAAAACGTGACTATCTCAGGTCGCTCGGTGTCGCGCACGTATACAGCTCGCGTTCGCTCGATTTTTACGACCAGATTCTTGCCGACACTGGTCGCGAGGGGGTCGACATCGTGCTCAATTCGTTGCCAGGCGAAGCCATCGCGAAGAGTTTGCAGTTGCTGCGTGCCTATGGACGGTTTCTGGAAATCGGCAAGATCGACATCTACCAAAACCGCATGATCGGCCTGTTGCCGTTTCAAGACAACTTGTCGTACCACGCGATTGATCTCGACCGCCTATTGCGACAGCGTAGCGACTTCGTACGCCAACTGTTCGCTGAGGTGATGACCTACTTCGAGAGCAAGTCCTATGGTCCGTTGCGGCACACGATGTTTACCCGCGATCGAACGGTCGACGCCTTTCGCTACATGTCGGCCCGCAAGAACATTGGCAAAATAGTTGTCGACATGACGGCAACCAGCGGCGACCAGACGTCCAGCGACACGCAAACAACTCAGACCGTGCGTTCTGATGCCAGTTACCTCGTCACCGGTGGCGTCGGGGCGTTGGGGCTAAAAGTGGCCGAATGGCTCGCCGAAAACGGGGCCGGCGGGCTGGTGCTCGTGTCGCGACGAGGCGAGCCAACCTCTGGCACCGCCGCCGATGTGATTGCCGCTCTTCGCAGTCGAGGCCTGACAGTTCACTGTCTCGCGGTTGACGTTGCCGATCGCGACGCGCTGAAGCACGCACTCGAAAAGCTCCCGAAGTCAGTTCCACCTATCAGGGGAGTGATTCACGCCGCTGGCGTGCTGGCCGATGGGGTGCTCGCCGACATGTCGCTCGATGCGCTCGACAAGGCGATGCTGCCAAAGACTGTCGGCGCATGGAATTTACATGAAGCCACGAGCCAATTACCGCTTGATTTCTTCGTGATGTTCTCGTCGGTGGCAACAATCCTTGGCTCACCGGGTCAAGCCAACTACGCCGCCGGCAATGCCGCTCTCGACGCACTGGCCCACTATCGGCGAAGCCGTGGTCTGCCGGCGACGAGCATTAACTGGGGGCCATGGGCCGACAGCGGCATGGCGGCCGAACAAGGCCGGGGCGACGGAATTCAGGCACGTGGAATGGATCTTCTGTCAGCCACCGAAAGCCTGCAGTTAATGGGACAACTCATTGAATCGGGCGTAACGCAAGCGACGGTGATGGACGCTCACTGGGACGTACTTGTACGAATTCTCGGCAATCGTCGGCCACAATTGCTCGACGCCTTGGCCGCTTCTCGTGCTGATGGTCAACTTCCCGAAGATAGCGGTTCACGGATTGACCGGAAGTTTCGCGAACGACTCGACGCGGCCGCTGTCGACGACCACGTGCCGATGTTGCGCGACTATATTCAACGCGAACTGGCGCGGATCATGAGTTTCGAGCCCGATCAACTCGACACCACGCAGCCTCTCGCCGCGTTCGGGCTCGACTCGCTGATGGCGCTCGAACTTAAGAACAATCTTGAGGCGAGGCTCGATTTCACGCTGCCAATGGCAAAACTTCTCGAAGGCCCCAGCATTTCGTCGCTCGCGACCGACGTTGCCAGTTTGCTCGCGAGCGACGACGCAATTACCCCACGAGGGGTCGCCAGCAACTGGACTCCGTTTGTCGAACTAAAGAAAGGCGACAACTCGCTTGCTCCGCTGGTGCTGTTTCCGGCGCTCGGAGGCGACGTGCGCTATTATGCACCGCTCGTTCACCTGCTGAAAACATCGCGGCAAGTGCTGGCCTTCCGCCCGCGCGGCATCGACGACGCCAATCCACCCCATAGCGACATCGAATCTGTCACTGTCGATTACGTTGCAGCACTCCGCGTGCGGCAGCCCGACGGACCCTATTTCCTCGCGGGTTGGTCGGCCGGGGGGGTGACAGCTTTCGCGATTGCCGCAGCGCTCCGCGACGCGGGCGATGAGGTCGCGATGCTGGCTCTATTCGACACGCCATTGCCTTCGATTTATCGCGATGTCGATCCCGATGATAGCATTCGTTTTCTCTGCGACTTGGTGACATTCACTAACCGCTTCGCGGGCACGAATATCGTCGTCAGTTACGACAAGCTCCGGGAAGTGTCCGCTGAACAAGGACTCGCTATCGCAATTGAACAAGTTCGCCAACAGGGCGTGTTTCACGCCGACATCAGCGACGAACATGTCCATCGACTGATCGCGGCAGGCGTCGGGATGGTCCGCGCCAGCCAGCAGTTCACGCCGAAACCAATCGACATGGCGATGCACTTGTTTCAACCGGAAATCGATGGGGGATTATTCGATATATCAGGGCACGTCCAAGCCGAAGATCTCGGCTGGAACAGCGAAGTTGGCCAGCAACTCATTCGCAAAACAATTGCCGGCGACCACTTTACGATGATGACCGGCGAAGGCGCACGACAATTGGCGGCGGCATTCGACGAGATACTCGGCTAAGCTTCGCAACAAACTCGGAACGCGAGTACCGTGCGGCATTTCTATGCAGCAAAACGCTTTTCGACAACCAGCGGTTGTAACGCCACAATGTCCATCTTCTCGACGAGAAACCGGTAACCAAATCGGCTCAAGTGCGCGATACAATTTTCGCGATCGGCACGCGAAAGGTGCGCAATCTCAAATCGCAATATCGACGGTCGTAAACTCTCTAGATCGATCGACTCGATAATCGCCCAATCGTGCCCCTCGGCATCAATCTGCAACAGATCGACTGACTCGAGGTGGACCGCGGCGAGAACCTCGGTGACCGTCATGCACGATACCGACTTTGAGACAATGTCGACATCGGCAATGCCGTGCTTCAAGAGATTGGACTTATCGAACGAAGCGAGCACCGAATTCTCGTTGTTTGTTGTATAGAAATCGCGTTGGCCCGAAACGTGGTCGATAGCAACGTTCATGAACGTAAGACCCGGAACGTCGCGATAGTTTTCGCGAAGTCGCGCGAATGCTGTCGTTTGCGGCTCGACGAATACGCCGTGGCACGAACCATTACGCACAATCTGGTGCAAGTGGTCACTGACGACGCCATCGTAGGCACCAATCTGCATGAATCGAAAGGGGCGACCCGGGCAGCGATAGGCCTCGACCAGCGCGCCGAGCAGAGAGTCGAAGTTCAGCTCGTCGCGGTCGACCAATCCCCAAGGGGTGTGAGTGCGTACGTAGCCGAGCTGGTGGGCAATTCGAGTCCGCCAACGTTTATAGGTCGTACTCTTGGGAAGAAACGGCAAGAAACGACGCCGAATTGAACGCAAAGCAGCCATAGAATTAGCCCTCGACCAGTCATACAAATGAGGCAAAAGACAATAACGCCGCTACGACTCCCCGTAAACGTCAATTGGTCGGCCGAGGAACGCAGAAACGTAGCGAGAACGATCGAAAGTGTGCCGCGTGGCCAACCTGCTGCTGACTTGTCCGAGCACCAACAGGAATACATCCCAAGGGGTCGCTAGCACGTACTGCCGCAATGACCAGAGCCGAACTTGTCCCGCAGCAGCGCTGCGGCTACATTTCGTCGCCCGGCGGCCTTCCGTCGCAAAAGTCGTCAATAATCGTCCCGTCATCAAGTGGATAGGCCACAATGAAAAGTCCCCATTGGTTGCTCGATTACGCTGAGAATACTCATTCGCAAACAGGCGAAGACGGAATCATCGCAAAAGTCTTGTCGATGCTGCCCGATCGCGACCGAGTTTGCGTCGAGTTCGGCGCGTGGGACGGACTTTACCTCAGCAACGTGCGGCGGCTCATTGAACAGGACGACTATTCGTGTGTCTTTATTGAGGGGGACGCACAGCGATTCAGCGACCTGAAGGCCAACTACGCGAATAACGATCGGGTCACTCCGCTCCACAACTTCGTGGGATTCGAAGCCAACGATGGCCTCGATACACTCCTTGCGCCCCAATCGATTCCGACCAACTTCGACTTCTTGTCGATCGATATCGACGGCAATGACTACCACGTTTGGAACGCGATGGAGCTTTATCGCCCCAAGCTCATTTGCGTCGAATTCAATCCAACAATTCCGACGGAAGTCGATTTTGTGCAGCCAGCCGACCCCAGCGTGAGCCAAGGCTGTAGCGTGGCAGCCCTCTGTCGGCTTGCCAAAGAGAAGAATTATGAGCTGGTTTCGCTATTGCCATTTAACGCCTTTTTCGTCGACGCCAAGTATTTTCCGATCTTCGAGATCGCCGA
>JBGSWC010000306.1:0-28541 GCA_041752635.1 Pirellulales bacterium
CGCTGTTGTTCTTCATTCAACTCAATCGGCTTGGCCAATGAACCGCTCATCACTCCACCTCCTGGGACCGGAAAATAGGTAAACCTGATTCCAGTTTAGCAAATGGCAGAATTTTGTACCCACAATCGTGACGCTCACACGCTACGGCTGAAAGCCGATGTTTTGCGAGGCGTGAGCAGCTTGCTGCGAACTTACCGAGGTTAAAAAACGCCACGATGGCGTTTTTCAACGGTCTGCTAAGCGAAACAGGCTGAAGCAAAGTCAAAACCCTCATTGCCTGCAACCGGGCAGCCGTAACGCTACTTGCTGACCCGTCGGCTGGCTCGATCGATTAATCCGCGGAGAATGGTTAAATGTCGGTATCGATTGTCATTGCGACCACCCGCTTCGTGAGCTAAACTCACGATAAGTCGTTGCTACTCTTGGCTTTAGAGCTTTCGGCAAGAGGCAAATCGGCGCTCCGAAATTTGGCGAAAAAAACGAAGCATCTCGCAATGAGCACGTCCTCGGCCACCAAGCTCGATCTCGCCTATCAGCAGTGCATCATGCCCGCGTGTGGGGCGACTTATGACGTGGGCGAAGTCCGCACATCGTGCGACGAGTGTGGATCTTTGCTCGATGTCACCTACGATTGGGACAAGTTGCCGGTGCCCGCGTCGCTCAAATGGTTCGAGCAAAAGTGGTCGCGGCGGAACGAGCCCCTTTGCAAGAGTGGCGTGTGGCGTTTTCGTGAGTTGTTGCCGTTTGCTGATCCCGAAAAGATTGTCACCATCGGCGAAGGCCAAACACCCCTGATGCTGAGCCCGGGCGTCGGCGAGTACATCGGCATGGCCCCCGGTCGGTTGTGGCTCGAATACGAAGGGATGAACCCCTCGGGCAGCTTCAAAGACAACGGCATGACGGCCGCGTTTACGCATGCCCACACGATCGGGGCCAAGCGTGCCGCGTGTGCTTCTACCGGCAACACGAGTGCGTCGCTGGCCCTCTACTGCTGTGTGAGTCGGCTGATGCAAGCCGTCATCTTTATTGGCTCAGGCAAGATTTCCTATGGCAAACTCTCACAGGCTCTCGACTACGGCGCGCTGACGGTGCAAATTGCTGGCGACTTCGACGACGCGATGATGCGAGTGCAACAGATCAGCAAGAAGCTGGGCATCTATCTCGTCAACAGTGTGAATCCGTTTCGCCTCGAAGGCCAGAAAACGATCATGCTGCGAGTGCTCGAAAGCCTCGACTGGCGGGTGCCCGATTGGATCGTCGTCCCCGGCGGCAACCTCGGCAACAGCAGCGCGTTCGCCAAAGCGTTTCACGAACTGCACGAACTGGGGCTGGTCGACCGCATTCCGCGCCTGGCCGTGATTAACGCCCAAGGGGCCGATACGCTGTTTGAACTTTACGAAAAGCGCGGGCTGCGGTGGAACGGTGGTTCGCCGAACGTCGCAGTGCTCGACAACTACTATGCCGCGCTTGACTCGCTGCAAAAACGGGCCGACACAATCGCGAGCGCCATCGAAATCAACCGCCCGGTGAATCTGTTCAAGTGCCTGCGAGGGCTGGAGTGCATGAACGGTGTCGTTCGTGAAGTGAACGACGGGCAGATTCTCGACGCCAAGGCACGCGTCGGCGCGAATGGCCTCGGCTGTGAACCGGCCAGCGCGGCAAGCGTGGCCGGGGCGAAGCTTTTGCGTGAAGAAGGAGTCATCGGTCGCGACGACGAAGTGGTTTGCATTCTCACCGGCCATCAACTCAAAGACCCCACGGCAACCGTCGCCTACCACACGGCCGATCAAGACGAATTCAATCGCGTGTTGGGAAGTCGCGGTGTGAGTCGCGCCGAGTTCGCCAACCGCGCGGTGCAAGTCGAAAACGATTTAGACGCGATCGTGAGAGCGATTCAACTCAATAGTTAGTTTCTTTACGTCGTTTCCGCCTGCACGGGAATGACGGAGTGCTTTTTTAAGGACTAACCGTCAATGAAAACAAGAATCGCTATCCACGGCGCAGCCGGTCGCATGGGCCAACGGCTGATCGCCGTTGGCTCGCAGCTCGAAGGCGTCGAAATCGCTGCCGCGATCGATCGGGTACAGAGCAAGCAGCTCGGAATTGATGCCGGCACGCTGGCGGGTGTTGGTGAATTGGGCGTCCCCATCACCGACCGCTGGCCTGACGCGATTGATGTTGTCATCGATTTTTCGGTACCCGAAGCGACTGAAGCACTCGTCGGCCATTGTGTCCAACGCAACTTGCCGCTGGTGTTCGCAACAACAGGACTCTCGCCCGATCAGGAACGGCAGATTGCGTCGGCGGCCGAGGTGCTGCCGATCGTGAAAGCGGCCAGCATGAGCACGGCTGTCAACATTACGATGAAGCTGGCCGAGATCGCTGCGCGTTCGCTGCGCGATTACCCGACGGGTGCCGACGTCGAGATCATCGAGCGGCACCATCGCTATAAAGAAGACGCACCGAGCGGCACGGCACTCGCCTTCGGCAAAATCGTCGCGGGCGCGATGGACCTCGACAACGCCACACACGGCCGCGAGGGCCGCCCCGGACAGAGGCCCCACAACGAAATCGGCTACCACGCTGTCCGCACAGGCGACAACCCAGGCGAACACACAATTGTGTTCGGCATGTTGGGTGAGACAATCGAATTGAAAGTCGCCGCGAGCAATCGCGACTGCTATGCGCAAGGTGCATTTCTGGCCGCAAAGTGGCTCGTCGGTCGACCACCGGGTCTCTATTCAATGGCCAACGTTTTGGGACTGTAGCTGGGACTGCGAGCAATGGCGAAATGCGACGAGGGCTACCTGTGCGATGTCTGCGGAGCCGACGTAGCCGAGATCACAGACAGCGACCTCTATCTGCGCTACGTAATAGGCGCGGTCGACCCCGAAGTACTACACACGGCCGCCGAGCGGCACTTGCGTTGTAACCCGGTACTCGCTCAATACGTCGTCGATGAGCGGTTCGAGCCGGTCACAGTCGAGGGAGATTTCGACAAGCGCCTGCTCGACGCGACGTTTGTCACCCAGCGCGAAGAACTGGTAAGCCGCGGTTATCGCCGCTTGCGCGAGGTGGTGGCCACAGGTGCCGCGATTATCGATTATCCGCTGCCGGAAGTCGCCGAGGCGATTCGACGGAAATCGGGTTACGAACAGTAGGCCATCGCTTGGGGAGCGGCTCGTCACCACGTTTAGTACGCCCGAGTTACCCAAATTCAAAGACCTTTTCCGCTTAATGCTTCCTCCGGAGTTACCACAGTTAGGAAGTCGTAGCGCACGAAATCACCGGGATTGAGCGTGATGATTGTCGTCAGGTCGTGGGCGATCATCTGAGCAACAATGCGTGCGTCGTGAGTTGGCTTACCTTGCACCCGATGTTCGACAATAAGTCTCTTCCAGTGTTTATAGGCATCGGCATGGTCGGGTAAGACGACTCCCATTCGCTCCAGCAATGCCAGTCGCTTCGCAGCGTCTTCGATCGTCAGTTCGTACCCATTGGCCGATTTCGGTCTCGTCGATACAACCCAAAACTCAGCCACGTTTTGAGGAAATGTATAAAACAACGCGCGCTTGCGACGAAGGGTGCGAAACATCTCTTGGATGGTTTCGTAGTTCGGGTCCAATTTATTGATGGCCCGCAGTAAGATGCCGGTGTCGACGACGAGCATCAATAGTCATCCGGATAGATGTGTTCTCGGGAAAAGTCTGTTGGAAGAGGGGGAGCCGAGATCGCGAGGGCATCGAACTCGGCTTCAAAGTCAAAGTCGTTGGGCTCAGACTTCGCACCAACGGATGGCTTGCCAAGCACTCGCAAGCGAACAAATGCTTCGACGCTCATGCCAAGTGCTTTGGCGGCATCTTGTAGTTCGGTCGCGGTCCGGTCGTCGAGTTCGATAGAGATCATCGCCCGATTGTACTATTGTACGACTCCGCCAGTCAAATCGCGATTATCGACTATCCCATGCTCAAATTGGCCGAGGCGATTCGGCGGAAGTCGGGATACAGTGAATCGACGATCAATCCGTGAGCGGTGGCCGCTAGGCCGTCGGGTAGCAGTGGCACCACCTAGAGGTCTAACGGCCACGGCTCGAACGGTGAACAATAGTCCAACGGGCTCCCTGGCTAACCCAGCGTTCCTTTGGTGCTCGGCACGCCACTGGTGCGGGGATCGATGGCAACCGCCATTTTGAGCGCCCTGGCAGCCGACTTGAACACCCCCTCGGCAATGTGGTGGCTGATGCGGCCGTGGTGCAACACAACGTGCAAGTTCATCAGCGCGTTGGCCGCCACCGATTGCCAAAAGTCTTCGAGCAGTTCGCTATCGAAGTCGCCAATTTTTTGAGTCGGTGTCGGCGCTTGGTAAACCAAGTAGCTGCGACCACTAAGGTCGAGCGCGACCGTCACCAGCGTCTCTTCCATTGGCAGGGTGAAGTGACCATAGCGCTGGATGCCCGCCTTGTCGCCGACCGCTTCTCGGATCGCCAATCCCAGACAAATGCCAACATCTTCGACAGTGTGGTGTTGGTCGACGTGCAGATCTCCTTTCGCAGTGATCGTGAGATCGATGGCCGCGTGCTTGGCCAGCAGCGTGAGCATGTGATCGAAGAAGCCGATGCCCGTGTCGATCGACGACACACCGGTGCCATCGAGATCGAGCGACAATTCGATTTCGGTTTCGCTAGTTTGACGAGATAGTTTTGCGCTTCGCGGCATGGCAATCTGGCAAGGGGTGATTCCTTATTTCCTCAATGCTAGCTGACTGAAAGACAGCAGGGCAGGGCAGTGGTGGTAAACGAGCGACAACTCGACGGCTTTTCGAGGCGTCACAGTCGTTTATATTGTCGTAAGTCGCAGAGCCACTCTCGAGGAGCTGACCATGCCACGCATGAAACGACCGGCGGTTGCCGGTGGGTTGAGCAAGTTTCGGGGCACGATTGCAATCGACGACTACGCCGACCAGACAGGGCAAACGCCCGCGGAGGTTCGCGGGGCGATGTCGCGAGGGGAAATTCCCTTTGCCGAAATTGACGGCCAAATCCGCGTCGATCTCAGTCGCCAGCAGGGTAGCGATTGCGAAAATGACGTCGGGTCCCGCGCGAGGGCTAGGCCCAATTGAGTCCCGTTTCGCGGCGAATCCGATCGTCGAATTCACCGAGCAATCCCCCGACGACGTCCCAGCCATCGGGTCGTCGGACCTCGATGTCGCCCTGGCGATTGACGCGGACGATCATGTCGTCGGTAACACCCGCCTCGGTCAGGTTGTCGTGATGTAGCTCGTCGTCGGCGATGATACGGTCAAGTGTCGCACCAGTCATCTCAATAAACACCATCTTCGCTCTCCGGAATTTATCGTATCGATTGCCCGACACGATTGTAGCCGACCCGGAGCTTCTCTCCAATAACGCCCGTCATTCTCGGGCACGGGGGGATGACCATGATCTAGAGCTTCCAATCAGGACACATCGCGCGGACCTTTTCGGTGAACGCCAACAGCGTGTCGACATCGACTTGCTCGGTTCGCGTGTCGGGCGCGAATTGCATTTCGGCCATCAGCTCGTCGATCTGCTCTTTCGTCGCATGCTTTTTTAGTGACGCGACAACGTTGGCACGCAGGAACTTTCGGCGGTGCAAAAAGAGTGATCGTACGAATTGATGGAAAAAGACTCGATCGGGAATGGCCTGTCGCCGCTCGGGGTCGACGACAATACGAACGATGGCCGATGTCACCTTCGGAGCGGGCCAAAACACACTCGGTGGCATGGTGCGGACAATTTCGACGTCGCACTGGCTCTGCATCCACACGCTTAACGCGCCGTAGTCTTTGCTGTGGGGCGAGGCGACGATGCGGTCTGCCAGCTCTTTTTGGATGGTGGCGACCATCGAATGGGGCGTATGTTCGCTCAATAATAGATTCGAGAGGATCGGCGTCGCCACGTTGTAGGGCAGATTCGCGACCAGTTTCAGACGCCGCGTCGTATCGCGCGCCAGTTCCTGGCCAACGACCTCCATCACTCGTGGATTGAAGTTGTTCTTGTTCTTGAGTGCGTCGAGCTTGAGCATCACCACATTATCGAATCGCAGTAGCTCTTCGCTCGCCAACTCGAACAGATGGCCGTCAATCTCAACGGTAACTACTTTCCCGGCTTGCTCGGCCAGCAGCGTCGTGAGCGATCCGGTGCCGGTGCCGATCTCAAGCACGACATCCTGCTTGGTTAGGTCGGCCGAGCTGGCGATGAGTCTCACCAAATTCAGGTCAATGAGGAAGTTTTGTCCGTGGCGGCTGGCCGGCTCGACGCCGATCTCGCGGAGCCGCCTCATCAAGACCGTTTTTGTTTGATTGCTCATGTCGCGCAGCGTTTTTCGAATTGCTGAGAGGGGGCGTAATCGATCCAGCCTATCGAATTTGACAGGCGCGAATAGGTGGGCCGCTCTGAAAACGCAAGCGATCGGACGTCACTCGGTCGAGACGTTCCACGCCGCGAACAACTGGGGCGCGGGGCCGCCAAACGATGTGGGCGTTTCGTGAATCGTGCGAACGCCCGCTGCGGCGAACTTTGCAAAACACTCACGAACGGCTGCCGTTTCCGCCGGCCCCGAGTCGTGTCCCGTGTAGGCAATGACCGTCAGCAGTCCGCCGCTTCGCAAGAGCGGAAACAACCGCTCAATGGCGGCGACCGTCGAACTGGCCGCTGTCGAAATGGGCAACTCGCCCCCCGGCAAAAACCCCAAGTTCATCATCATGGCCGCCATATGCCCGTGTAACTCGGCCGGTAGAAAATCGATCAGAAGTGCATGGTCGCAGGCAATCAGCGTCGCGTTGTCGTGCGGCAATTCAGCGAGCCGACGTGCCGTCTCGCAAATCGCAGCCGGCTGGATATCGCAGCCCCAAACGTGACCGTTTGGCCCGACGAGTGTGCAAAGCTCAGCCGTGTCGTAGCCATTGCCCAGTGTCGCATCGACGCACCAGTCGCCCGGCTTCACCACCTGCCTCACAAGCTCGTGGGCACGGTGAACGAGTCGGGGCACGGTGATTGTCTCATTCGTTGGTTGAGCCGACGGCGCTAGCCGCGGGTGGATCGAGTGAAAGTCAGCATCTAGCAACCGCGGCTAGCGCCGTCGGCTCAAGCCGTGCTGCTAGTCTCGACGCCCCGCACGCGGAGCTTTGGTTTTTCGAGCACAACGGTCGTATGGGGATCGACGCTCTTGGTGATCCATACGCTCGACCCAATCACCGCATCATGGCCAATGACAGTCGCGCCGCCAAGTACCGTCGCGTTGGCGTAGAGCACAACGCGATCTTCGATCGTCGGATGCCGCTTGGTGTTACGCACAAGATTGCCGTCGCTATCGGTCGGAAAGCTCAATGCGCCGAGGGTGACACCCTGGTAAATTTTTACGTGGTTACCAATTTCGCATGTTTCGCCAATCACGACACCGGTGCCGTGATCGATGAAGAAATATTGGCCGATTGTCGCTCCCGGATGAATGTCGATTCCTGTCCGGCAATGGGCCCACTCGGTCAACATGCGCGGAATGAACGGGACACCGAGATCCCACAGTTGGTGAGCCAACCGATAGATGGTAATCGCCAACAGACCGGGGTAACAGAAAATCACCTCGTCGAAGCTGCGACAGGCCGGGTCGCCATCGAGAGCCGCCTGAACGTCGGTCGCCAGTACGCCGCGTAGTTCTGGCAGGCGGTCGAGAAACAGCATTGTCTTCGCTTGGCCGAGCGCTTCGAAGTCTTCGGGTTCGGAGCAATCGTCGGTCGCCCCGGCATCGTGTCGCAGCGCCCGGCCGATCTGGCGCGTCAAACGGTCATGCAGACGGTCGATCACATTGCCTACGAAGTATTCGACGTTGCCACTGTGCAGACCTTCGCGACGGCGATAGCCGGGGTAGATGATCTCTTGTAGATCGGCCGCGATCGCAATCACCTCGTCGTAGTTCGGCAGTGGGCAGTGGCCCAGGTGGTTCCCCTGAGGCGAAGCTGCGTAGCTAGCAACGAGCCGCCGGGTGATATCGGGAAGTTGGTCTTTCAAGCGAAAGTCGGTGGCCATGGCAAAACTCACGTCTTTTCAGTTTCCCACGTAGCGAAAGTCTTGGCGCCCTTCGCAACGGGTTAATTGGCGCTACCGGTAAGTTCGGCTTACGTGTCCTGCCGAGTTTAACGATTTTACCACGTCGCGACCGTAGGACTAGTTCGCCCGCTAGTTCATCGCCGAATTGCCGGGCCGATTCAGCGGTCCCGCGTCGGGCAGCATGATCGAAAGTCCGATGCGGTTGAGTACCGTATGCCAGAGCGGCGTCCCGTCGCCTGCGAGCGACTCGGCGTCGAACACGTCGCTCGGCATCGCCGGCCCAGTAACCCAGCCCCCGGCTTCGATTTCACTCTCGAGCTGACCGCCCCCCCACCCCGAATGCCCACTGTAGACGCGAAAGTCGCCCGACTCAGTGCTCACGATTTGGTCGAGCACATCTTTCTGCACCGACATATAAACGCCCGGTAGCACCTGTTTCTCGCCCAGTTCTTCACACGAATGGAGCGCGACGAGTGGCCCCGGCACCGGGCCACCCGAATTGACTGGCTGAGAGTTGTCGCAGTCGAGTTCGCCGATGGCTTGCCAAACGTCGCGGACCGTCTTGTCGGTCAGGCGATTGAGCACAACTCCGAACGCTCCGTCGTCGCCATGCTCGATCATCAGCACAGCGGTGCGTGCAAAGTTGGGATCGCGCAGGCTACGCGAGGCGACCAGTAATTTTCCTGCGAGTGAACTCATAATTCAGTTTTTGTGCCCGAAGTAGCTTGTGCCAATTCAATCGCCCGTAATAATCCACGAGCCTTGTTCAGTGTCTCTTGGTATTCGGCCGCAGGAACGCTGTCGGCCACAATGCCCGCGCCGGCCTGTACCCAAGCTTTGTTATCTTTTACGACGAGTGTCCGCAAAGCAATGCAGGTGTCCATATTGCCGGCAAAATCGATGTAGCCAACTGCTCCTGCATAAGGACCACGGCGGTGGGGTTCGAGTTCGTCGATAATCTGCATCGCGCGCACCTTGGGCGCGCCCGAAACGGTTCCTGCCGGCAAACAAGCTGCGAGGGCGTCGAAGGCGTCGCATCCTTCTCGCAATTGTCCGTTGACATTCGATGTGATGTGCATGACATGGCTGTACCGCTCGATGACCATCACGTCGCTTGTTTCGACAGTGCCAAACTGAGCCACGCGACCGACGTCGTTGCGTCCCAGGTCGACCAGCATCACATGTTCGGCACGTTCCTTGGGGTCGTCGAGCAGTTCGGCTGCGAGCGCCTCGTCGTGGGCGTCGTCGACTCCGCGCGGCCGCGTCCCGGCGAGTGGTCTTACGGTGACTCGGCCATCGACGACGCGAACCATAATTTCGGGCGAACTACCCACCAGCGTGCAACCCGGCGTCCGCACAAAAAACATGAACGGACTCGGATTCACCACCCGCAGACGCCGATAAACCTCCAGCGGATCGACATCGAGCTTCAGTTCGAGTCGTTGGCTTAACACCACCTGAAAGATGTCGCCCGCCCGTATGTACTCGACGCACCGTTCCACGGCGCGTTCGTATTCTGGCTGAGTAAAGTTCGCCTTGTAAGAAGGCGACGCGGCAACCTGGGCTTCGACATCGAGCGGCACAATCGCTCCCGATGGTTCGCTTAACTTGGCAACAAGCTCGTCGACTCGTCGCGACGCCTTGTCGTAAGCTTCGCGGTTGGCACCCTCGCGACCGGCCCCTCCGCGAACGTCCGCCAGCACCAACACTAGCACCGTCTTCTGTACGTTGTCGAATACCACCATGTGGTCGAAAAAGCCAAAGCTCAGGTCGGCCAGTTGGCGATCGTCGGGGGGGGCATTTGGCAATCGCTCGACGTATCTCACGGTGTCGTAGCCGGCATATCCAATCGCTCCGCCGACGAAAGGTGGCAGATCGGGATGATCGGCCACACGCATCGCGGTCACCCGTTGTCGCAATTCCTCGAGCGGATTCTTGGCCTCGAAAGTCGTTGTGCTGCCATTTTCGGTAACGCGAACCTCATGGCTGAACGCCTCGAGTACCAGAAATGGCTGGCAGGCAATAAAACTGTAGCGGCCGACCTTTTCGCCCCCAATGACGCTCTCGAACAGGCACACCATGCCGCCGTCGTCAAGTTTGCCAAGCCCGCTGACCGGCGTCAGCGCATCGCTCAGGAGCCGACGATAAACGGGAACGAAATCGGCTCCAGCGGCGAGCCGCGCAAAGCCTTCGAATTCGGGCAGGTGGGTCACAGTCGGCAGTTCGCTTAGGGGGCGGCAAACAGGGGGCTGTCAATCGACGTAATTATTTGCCGCGAAACGGTTTGTTGCAATCGGGGCGAGTTTGCTTCGCCTTGACACACCCCCTCACGCCGATAGAATCCAACCGGCGTAGAGCAAGGTCAAAGCGGGTTCTCGACTGACTTGCATTTCGCGCTTGCGGGCGACTTTTGCAGCGTTGTCGGGTGGCTCGCATCGGGCAAGTTCACATCGGGTAAGTCGATGAAGTGTCAAAAATGCAGCAAGCCGGCGACCTTTCACATCACCGATTTGGTAGATGGGATTAGCGAGTTGCACCTCTGCGAAAACTGCGCACAGGCTTTTCTTTCGCCGAGTGGCAAAGATGCCGGCGAAGTAAGCCTCGGCGTGTCGGGGCTAATCGCTCAGCAATTGGCTGTCGGCGAGACGGCCGAAGAACTGGCCCGGCTCGACCAGCGGGTTTGTCCCGTCTGTGGAATTAGCTTCCTGGAGTTTCGCAAGCAAGGGCGGCTCGGCTGCCCCTATGACTACACTTGCTTCGCGAAAGAACTCGAACCCCTGCTGATGAACATTCACGACGAAACCCGGCATGTGGGCAAAGTGCCCAAACGATGCAGTGTCGACGCCAAACAGCAAACACAACTCATCCGTATGCGTCGCGAAATGAAGGAAGCCATTTCGTCGGAAAATTACGAACGCGCTTCAGAGTTGCGCGATCAAATTCGAGAGATCGAAGAACAGCGGCCGAAACCGGCCACCAAGTCCTGACCCGATTCGTGAGCCGATGGCTCCCTACCACTCCCCTCGTTCGCTCCTTCAATAACTTCCTGCCACCGTGACACTCGACGAACTTGTAACCAGCAGCGGCGAGTGGCTCCGGGGCACCGGACCTAATTCAGAAATTGTCGTATCGAGCCGCGTGCGTCTGGCTCGCAACCTCGCCGATTACCCCTTCATCTCGCGTGCGAACGAAAGTGATCGCGCCGAGATTGAGCGTCTCGTCCGCGACCGACTCGCTGTGCTCAGCGACGGCGACCGCTTCGACGCCAAGCTCATGTACGTCGACCTCGGTGAAGTCGAGCAGGTCGATCGGACTTTCTTGATGGAGCGGCAGCTTATCAGTCGCGAACTTTCGGAAGCACGCGGTGCCCGCGCCGTGGCGATCGATCCCAGCGAACGATTTAGCGTGATGGTAAACGAAGAAGATCACCTGCGTATCCAAGTCATGCATAGCGGACTCGACCTCGAAGACGCGCTTTCGCAGGCCAATCATCTCGACGATCTGCTCGAAGAGCAGCTCAACTATGCTTTCAGCGACCGCTTTGGCTACCTTACCGCTTGTCCGACGAATGTCGGTACAGGCATCCGGGTGAGCGTGATGCTGCATCTTTCGGCGCTGGTGATGACCAAACAGATCGAAAAGGTCTTTCGCAGCCTCCAGAAAATCAATCTTGCCGTTCGCGGGCTGTATGGCGAAGGCTCGCAGGCACTCGGCGATTTTTATCAGGTTTCGAATCAAGTCACACTCGGCATGAGCGAACAAGAGCTAGCTAAAAAAGTGGCTGATGTCGTGCCGGTGCTGATCGATTACGAGCGCCAGGCCCGCGACTACTTGTTGCGCGAAACTCAAGAGACACTACACGACCGCGTAAGTCGCGCTTACGGAATTTTGCGAAGCGCTCAAACGATCAGCAGCGAAGAAACACTCTTTCACCTGTCGAGCTTACGGATGGGTGTGAATCTCGGTCTGATTTCAGAAGTCGACATTCCCACGGTGAACAAACTGTTCGTCCACACTCAGCCGGCGCACCTTCAGAAACTGGCTGGTAGCGATCTCGATACTTCGGACCGTAACGTCGAACGCGCCAGTTATTTACGCAAACACCTCGAGAATGGCGACCGTTTTGGCGGTAGCCGAAGCAAGGAAAACTAAGGAGTCAATCTCTATTCGCAAGGTAAATTCCCTCATTCCCGTGCGGTCGGGAATTTTGGGCGCGACGCTTGCAATTCAGATGACTTCTTGCACCGGGATGGCGTTTTCAAGCTCGACAACGACATTCCGATTCGGACCACCAAGTTAGACTTCCACCATTCCTATTACGAGAAAAACCGCACGAATGGCAAGCTACCTCGATAAACTCTTCGGACTCGATGGCAAAGTCGTCGTCGTGATTGGCGGAACTGGTGTGCTGTGTGGCGAACTGTCCGAGGGCATCGCCGCTGCCGGCGCAACGGTCATCGTTGCCGGCCGCAACGCTGAGCGCGGTGCCGCTCGGGTCGATTCGATCAAAAAAGCCGGCGGAAAAGCCGAGTTTTGCGAAGTCGACGCCACGAACAAATTGTCGCTCGTCAAACTGTGCTCGAACGTTGTCAACACCCACGGCCACGTTGATGGGCTGATCAACGGCGCGGGAGTCAACTCGGCGACACCGTATCTCGAAATCGACGAAGAAGAATTCGCGCGAATTGTTCAGGCCAATCTGATGGGTGTCCACTACGCCTGTCAGGCGTTCGCACCTTCAATGATCGCTAGCGGCGGCGGTTCGATAATTAACATTGGCAGCGTCACCAGTTATCTCCCCCTCTCGCGTGTGTTTACTTATTCGGCCACGAAGGCGGCGGTGCTCAACCTATCGCAAAACCTGGCCCGCGAGTTCGCACCACAGAAGGTCCGCGTGAATGTGCTGTGCCCCGGCTTTTTTCCGGCCGAGCAGAACCGCGCGATCCTCGACAAATCGCGTATTGCCGCCATCATGGGACACACGCCTATGGCCCGTTTTGGCGAGCCGAACGAACTTGTGGGTGCGACGCTGTTGCTACTATCACCGAACGCGGGAAGTTTTATCACAGGCGAAGCGATTTATGTCGACGGCGGATTCACCGCCATGACAATCTAACCCAGAGGTTTCCCTGCGATGCCGCAAACTTTCGTCATCTTTGGCGCGTCGGGTGACCTGACTCAGCGCAAACTGATTCCGGCCCTCTATCGTCTGCGTCGCAAGAAACGCTTGCCCGATGGCACTCGGATCGTTGGATTTTCGCGAACCGACTTTTCACACGACAAATGGCGCGATTCATTGCGAGAGACGACAAAAGAATTCGTCGGCAAAGACTTCGACGACGAAACTTGGAACAGCTTTGCGAGAGATGTCTATTACCACGCCGGTGACATTGGGCAAAGTGAAGACTTCGATGCCTTAGCGAGCTTTCTCACCGAGATTGAGGGAGAAGGCGAAAGTCGCCGTGTCTATTATCTATCGACTGCGCCGCGTTTCTATCGTCCCGCGGTCGAACAACTTGGCGCGAGTGGGCTCGCCAGCGAAGACCGCGGCCCCAGGCGTGTGGTGATCGAAAAGCCGTTCGGTACTGATTTGAAATCGGCTCGAGAACTCAACTCCGCCGTACACGATGTGTTCGACGAGCATCAGGTCTATCGCATCGACCATTATCTGGGCAAAGAAACCGTTCAGAACCTGATGGTGCTGCGATTCGCCAACACGATCTTCGAGCCGATTTGGAATCGCAACTACATCGACCACGTGCAAATCACGGTCGCCGAAGAAGTCGACATTGGCAGCCGCGCTGGCTATTACGACAAGGCGGGCATTCTGCGCGACATGTTCCAGAATCACATTTTGCAGTTAATGATGATCACGGCTATGGAAGCGCCCGTTCGTTACCAAGCCGACCCGGTCCGCGACGAAAAGGTCAAGGTATTGCAGGCGGTGCGTCCCATGACGCCTGATTCGATCGCGACCGACACGCTACGGGGACAGTACCAAGGCTACTCCGATGCCGATGGGGTCGCCGACGGCAGCAAAACAGCCACTTTTGCTGCGCTCAAATTGTGGGTCGACAACTGGCGTTGGCAGGGAGTGCCGTTTTACCTGCGGAGCGGCAAAGCAATGAGCTGCCGTACAACGCAAATCGTCATCCGGTTCCGCGAGCCGCCTTATATGCTGTTTCGCGACGGACCGCGTCGCTCGCAGGGGGCCAATCGGCTCGTCATTCAGGTGCAACCCGCTGAGGGAATTCAGTTGCACTTTGAGACAAAGGTGCCCGATGCTGGTATGAAGCTTCGCCAAACCGACCTCGATTTCAGCTACCAGCGGCAGTTTAAAGGTGCCATTCCTGAGGCCTACGAACGGCTGCTGCTCGATGCCTTGGAAGGGGACGCGAGCCTGTTTGCTCGTTCCGACGAAGTCGAAGCGGCATGGGGCATCATCGACCCCATTATCGCTGCCTGGGATGGCGACAATAGCCTGCCGTTGCACAGCTACGAGCCGGCGTTGTGGGGGCCGAAGGAGTCGAGTGAATGGATGGTTCAACAAGGCCGCGATTGGTTCGACACTTGCCCGATTCTCGATTAGTCGTGAAAGTGCCCCGATGTTCACCGGACTCGTTCAATCGCTCGCGCCAATCGTCGCGATAACGCCCGAAGGCCCCGGCGTAAGGCTCGCGATTCGCGATGCAATAATTGCCCGGTCGGCCAAGATTGGCGATAGCATCGCCATCGATGGGTGCTGTCTGACGGTGGTCGCCATCGACGGCGACACGTTCGACTTTCAAGCTGGTGAAGAAACGCTCCACCGTACTACGCTCGGTAGTCGCCAGCCGAGTGATTTTGTTAACCTCGAACCTTCTCTCAAGCTGGGCGACGACCTCGGCGGGCATCTCGTCTCAGGTCACGTCGACGGTGTCGCCACGGTCGATGCCCGCGACGACGATGGCGAGTGGGCCAAGTTCTGGTTCCGTTGTCAGCCAATGCTCACTCGGCAAATGGCCAGCAAGGGCTCGGTAGCGGTCGATGGCATCAGCCTGACACTGGTCGACGTCGAACCAGATCGGTTCAGTGTCGCGCTAATACCTCACACTCTGACGGTCACAACCCTCGGTAGCCGACAGAATGGCGATCGCGTGAATATCGAGACCGACCTACTGGCCAAGTACGTCGAACGACAACTCGCCTTTCTCCGCGATTAGGCACCGCACGCAACCAATCTGGCACCTCGTTTGCTGGATCGCACCACGGGGTGGACGTTCAACTCGTCGTCTCCTACTCTCTTGGTATCATTGTAACTTTCCACCCGGCTTGGTGAGAGCTGGCGAGGCGACCTGCGTATTCGCGTAACGAAACGACGGTGAAGATTGAGTTCAACAGCCCCTCTGCTCGATTGCGAGCCGACCGCACTTACCTTTCGCCGCGACGTCTATCAGGGACTTGCAGGCGATCGTAAGTCGTTGCCGTGCAAATATCTCTACGACCATCGGGGCTCACAGCTCTTTGACGCTATTTGCGAGCTTGAAGAGTACTATCCAACGCGGACCGAGTTGTCGATTTTGCGCGACAACGTCGGCGAAATCGTTGCTACGCTGCCAGACGATAGTGTCCTCGTCGAGCCAGGTAGCGGCAGCAGCCTCAAGACGCGGCTAGTGCTCGACGCCGCTAAGCAGCTAGCTGCCTATGTTCCGGTCGATATTTCGCGAGAGCACCTGCGTCAGTCGGCCGAACAACTTGCCGCTCACTATACCGAACTGGCGATTCTTCCCGTCTGTGCCGACTTCACGCAGCCATTCGATTTGCCCGACGCTATCGACGACGACCAAACATCGACTGTCTATTTTCCTGGCTCGACGATCGGAAATTTCCATCCCGACGAGGCGGTCGAATTACTTTCGACCTGGAACCGACTCTCGAATCACGCGGCGTTGTTGATCGGTTTCGACTTGCGAAAAGAAACCGCCACGCTCGAAGCGGCGTACGATGACGCAGCCGGTGTGACTGCCAAGTTTAGCCTCAACCTGCTTGTTCGTATCAATCGCGAACTCGATGGCGATTTTCGTATCGAGCACTTTCGCCATCGTGCGCGTTACAATGCCGAAGCGGGGCGCATCGAGATCGACATTGTCAGCCAACGCGCCCAGCAAGTTTTGATCGGCGAGCGGACGTTTGACTTTGCCGAAGGCGAACCGATCCGCACCGAGTACTCGTACAAATACACAATCGACGGTTTCGCCGAGCTTGCGGCGGAGGCAAGCTGGCAACTCGATCGAAGCTGGACCGACGCACAAAATCGCTTTGCAGTCGTACATTTCCTGCCAACGGAATAATGCCCGGGAGTGTCCATCATCATGCAGGTCGAGACGACAACCATCGCGACAACGTCACCCAAACTAGTCGACTGTTATCGAGCAGTACGAAACTTCTCACTCAAGCTCTGCGAAACCCTTTCGCCCGAAGACTGCACCATCCAGTCGATGCCCGACGCGAGTCCGACTCGCTGGCACTTGGCGCACACGACTTGGTTTTTCGAAACGTTTCTGCTCCGCGAGCGAGGCGACTATCGCCGGTACAGCGAAGACTTCGAGGTACTCTTTAATTCGTACTACAACACAGTAGGCGAACAATTTCCACGGCCCCATCGCGGGCTCCTTTCGCGACCTTCGCTCGGCGAGGTGCTCGCCTATCGCGATTACGTCGACGAACAAATGGTCCGGTTGCTGAATGACCGCGTCGAAGAAGTTGACAGCATCGTCACACTCGGGCTCCAACACGAGCAGCAACATCAAGAGCTCATGCTCACCGACATTAAGCATATGCTCGGGCGCAATCCGCTAGAGCCCGTCTACCGCGACGGCAATTGGCATAGCGCCCAAGCACGCGGGTCTGAGTGGTTGGAATTTGACGAAGGTCTCTACGAAATCGGCCACAGCAGCCAACCCCGCGCCGAAGCCTTCGCCTTCGACAATGAGTCGCCCGTGCATCGCCATTTTTTACCGCCATTTCGTCTGGCGTCGCAACTTGTCACCTGCGGCGATTTCATGCGTTTTATCGACGACGGCGGCTACCAAAAACCGGAGCTGTGGCTCTCCGAAGGTTGGAACACCGCCAATAACGATGGCTGGCAAGCGCCGCTCTACTGGCGACAATCACAAGGCCAATGGTCGCACTTCACACTCGGCGGCCAAAGGCCAGTCGACATGAACCGCCCTGTTTGCCACGTTAGCTATTTCGAAGCCGATGCCTATGCCCGCTGGGCCGGACTGCGTTTGCCCACCGAATTTGAATGGGAAGTCGCCGCTCTTGATGAATCGAAAAGAGCAACGAACCAAGCCACCTTCGCCGACTCGCTGATCGCCAGCGATGACGTTGTTCATCCAATCGGCAGCGACGCGCTCATGGGAGACGTCTGGCAATGGACCGCCAGCCAATACACGGCTTACCCCGGCTATGTCGCCCCCGCCGGTGCGCTCGGCGAATACAACGGCAAGTTCATGTGCAACCAATTCGTGCTGCGCGGCGGCAGTTGCGCAACGCACAGTACCCACGCCCGCGCGACTTATCGCAATTTCTTCGCGCCCGCCGCGCGGTGGCAGTTTAGTGGGATTCGGTTGGCCAAATAGTCGCGGTCAAACAGCGTCGGCAGCAACACGATTCGCGGCGAGCGTTTGTTCATATAACTCGACAAGTCGGGCAAAGGTCGAGTTCCATCCGTAATGCTCTTCGACGTGTTGCCGCGCGTTCCTGCCAAGTTGCTCGCGATCATCCGCCACCGCTTCGATGTCCTGGGCAAATTGTTCCACATCGTCGACCGGTCCTAAACGACCCACTTGGTCGTCGACGCGTTCTGTGAGCGCTCCCGAAGCAACCCCCACCACCGGTAGCCCCGCCGCCTGTGCCTCGATGACCGACAGCCCGAACGTTTCGTGGGGACCTGCCGTGACGTAGATGTCGGCGGCGGCGAGAAGCTTGGCGAATTTTTGTTTGTCGCTCTCGTAGGGCAACACGATCAGCCGGTCTGTTTCGGTTGCCATTCGTTCGAGTTGCTCGCGGAGCGGTCCTTCGCCCAGCATGACGAGCTTAGGGTGAAGCCGGTCGGTTAGTTGCCGAACCGCTGCGACGATCGTCTCAACATGCTTCTCGGCATCGAAACGGCCTGCGTACGCCAGCAATAATGTATCTCTGTCGACCCCCAATTCATCGCGCGTCGTCATCGACCTTTGGGCAGGAGAAAAAAGGTCGAGGTCGACACCCAACGGCACCACTTGTACTTCTTCAACGCCGTAGTCCCGCAATCGCTTGGCTTGTTGGGGCGAGGCTGCCATGCGGAGGTCGCACTGACTGAATACGCGGCCGAAGTAGCTCTCCGCACTCGACTCGAGAAAGTCGGCCAAATGGTCGCCGAGCCATTCGATCGCTTCGGGCCAATCGCGAAACGCATTGCGAACCGGTTGGCCAACATAGGCATCGGCGATATCGGTGTGAAAGTAGGCCGCGATGATGCCCGGTCGCCCCGCGTCGCGTGCTTCGCGGCGGTAGCGTAACGCCGCCCACGGGGCGACATAGAAACTCGCCAGTTCAACGACGTCAGGTGCGGCCTCAGCGAGCGCCTCGTGAATCGGACCCGGACGCCAGAAGAACCGATAAGGCTCGCAACCCGGCAGCGGTGGACTCGCGATACGAAAGGTCGTCGAGCGACCCTCCGTCACACATTCGTCTTCTTCGCCGGGCACGATCAGCACATGTTCGTGATCGGTGTGCTTCAGCAGGTAGTCGCGTTTCGCATCGATATAGGTGCGGATGCCTCCGCTTGTCTCGGTATACGAGAGTGTGACGTCACAAATTCGCATGGTTCTCGCTTTCTTCAGTAAATTGTACCGCGGCCGCTGAGCAGCAGCGATGCTCTTTCGCGGCGATGTCGGTTGGCCCATCATGATCCAACGCAAACTCGATCGTCTCGCCTAGCTTCGAGCTGAAGCGTTTCAGTCCGACGGCCGAGCGTACATTGACCACAATCTCGTCGCCCGTCGTTCGCTCGGCCGTTATCGACAGTTCGTATTGCGGCAAACGCAGGCAGAAGGCTTGGCCAATCGACTGTCGAGGTAATAGCGGGCGTAAGCGAAATCCATCGACGTTCACGTTGAATCCGACGAGATGTTCGATAACTAACCAGTTCACGAGCCCCGACCACCCGACAAATTCAGTGACCGGTTTGCTTCCGAGCGTCCACTTTTTCCAGCGATTTCCCTGCTTTCGCGAGAGTTCTTCGATGCCGAAGCGATCGGGGTCATAGAATTCAAAAATACGCCGGCAGTTGTCGAACGTGCGATAGACGCCATCGCAGAGCCGATAGCTGAAATCGGCTGCCGCTTCCCAGAATTCGTAGCGCTCGAGTCCCAAGATCACCGCCGTTGCCGTGTTGATCCACACCGGCCCACACCACATGTCTTTCGCAAACGTGGCTTCGTCCCTCGCCACCGTCGGCAGCGGCACGAGCGTGCTGAATTGGTCGCGATCGACTATATGTGCGAGTAATGCCTTGGCCTGCGATTGCGAAGGAATGCCTGCCCATAATGGCAGCAGCCCCGCGATGGTCCGACAAGCGACGAACTCTTGACTCTCGAACTGCCGATCAAAATAGAATTCGCTACGCGGGTCCCACAACAGTTCGTTTGTCCGCGACCGTAGTTCTGCGGCGAATTGCTGGAACTTGCCGGCGTCGGATGCTTTGCCGAGCAGGTTCGCTATGTCGCGTAGCGATTCGGCTTGAAGCACCATGTAAGTGGAAAAATCGGGCGAACCGATCTGCCGCGTGTCTGCGAAACGCGACTCGTCGCGTGAAGCAAAGCGGGGCGAATTATCGATGCCCGATTCGTAGGGATGTTCCCAATAGAAAAGCCCGCTGTCGTGCCGGCGATTCTCACGGAGCCAGAAGTGATAATTCTTGAGTGTGGGATAGAGTCGCCGTAGTCGTTCGACGCTTTCGCTACTCCCGTCACCGAAGCAAATCATCAACGACCACGCCAGCAGGGGCGGTTGCGTGTATTTCGACTGAACAAAGTCGGCCACAACATGTTGCAGTCGTCCCTCGTCGGCCAGTTCCACCACCGCCGTCAGAACATCGTCGGCGACCGCCCGATCCCAGTGCTTCCAAATCGGAGCGATAAACGCCGAATCCCACAAATAGATTCCCTGAAAGGCTGGCGCGGGGTGAGCGTAGCGAACCCTTGAAAGCACATCGGGCATTTGCAAATTGAGCAGCAGAGCCGCGTTCACTGCCGCAAATCCCGTGTCCCAGTGTTGGATGTCGCGAGGTGGACCTGAGACGTGCAGCACCGGCGGTTGCCAGCCGACTCTTTTGTCGGCTAGTAATTGAGGCGGAAAATCGACTGGTATTGGGTCGCGTGTCCGTCCTAACAAGTGCGTCCACAGCACCAAATCCCAACCATATCGGCTCACGCGATTGAGTCGCGAGGCAAACCGCGACGCCTGCCCTGTGCGAAAGCGAAGATGCCGGAGCAGAAAACGGATTGGCGATAAGAGCATCGAGGACATAGTGTACCCAGGTTGAGTATGTCTAACGTGCTGCAATATTTGCGCCACGATGATTTACAACGCGCCGAGCGGCAAGTATCGCACGATTGGACGCATCGGGGCCAAGTTGTTCAAATTAGGTCCACCAATTGCAGGGGTTTTGCAAAAGCTCTCGTACTGGTCGATTGTCGAGCGATGGCTTGCCCTTTGCACTCAGCCATTCATATTCACTTACGCATCACCGCGAGAAAAGTACCGCATGCTTCGATTCCTGCGACAACTGTTCCAGCAGTCGCTTGCCAGTTTTATAGCTGACAGGTGTACACTCACTTCCGCCGCGCTCGCCTATTTCTCGTTCTTTGCACTGCCGGCGCTGCTCGTTATTTCCATTAGCCTCGCCAGCCAACTGGCCCGCATGTCGAGCTTTCAAGAAGAGGGTCACGCGCGCAACTTTATCGTCGCTCAAGTGACTGAAGTCGCGGGAGCCGACGCCGCAAGCCAAGTCGACGCAATCATCAAAAGGGCATCGACAAACCGCTACTCGAAGTGGGGCTATGTCGTCGGCACCGCGATTCTGCTCGTTGGGGCATCGGGAGCAATCGCCCAGTTGCAGCTTTCGCTGAACGAAATCTGGAAGGTGCAGCCGATCAATGCCGGGATGCGCCAATTCTTACTCAAGCGACTCCTCTCGATGGGGCTCGTTCTCGGAACCGGCATCGTGCTGCTTGTTACGATGATAGTGGGGACGGTACTGACCAGTTGGTCGAACTACTTAGCGCAAGTCTTTCCCGAAAGCATCGCGGCCCGCTTGCCTTACTTGGCGAGCAACGCCACGATCTTCGGCGTTTCGTTATTGCTCTTCGCGGGCATTTTCAAATGGCTCCCCGATGCCCGCATTCCGTGGCGAGAAGTTTGGATCGGTGCCGCGTTCACGTCGCTTCTGTTCGTCGCCGGCAAAGCCGTGTTGTCGCTCTACTTTGCCAACACCAGCATGGCCTCGGCCTACGGCGCGGCCGGCTCGCTCGCCTTGTTGCTCGCCTGGAGCTACTACTCGGCCATGATCTTCCTGTTGGGAGCCGAACTGACGAGAAATCTCGTTCAGCTCCGCAAGTTACCGATCGTGCCGATCAAGGGAGCCGAGTTGGTGACCGCACAACGATAGCCTCTCGGCACGATCAACCGAGCGTGTTGCCAGCCGCAACTTGAACTCGTTTCGTTGACATCGTAGCCTCATATGACGTAAACTAGGGAGCTCGGACACGTAACAAGTAAAATGTGTTGAAAAACAAATATTGCGGTACTGAAGTAAACAGTGCGAGATACGTCGTCACGCGAATTGTAAGACGCAATCAACGCCTAGAGACTCTTACATCTGAAACTCCATCTGAAACTTAATTTTCTAACAGCAGCGTCAAGCAAGTCATTTATCTACATCTACACTCCGCTGCCCAGCGGATTCAACGACGACAATCTCGGCGTCGTTCCGAAGAAACCGGAAGCCTATCAATAATGGAACAATGTGTACTCAGAGTTACCGCACTGTTGATGCTACTCGCCGTGTGCGACGTATCGGTCATGGCACAAACGCTCACGCAGCGACTGAAGACTGAATCTATCGACAAGTTGGCAACAGACGCACGCGAGCAGGGCAACGCGGTTCGCGGTGCCATCGTGTTTACTCAGAAGAATCTCAACTGCACCACCTGCCACGCCGCGGGTGTCGCGAAACCTGTTGGCCCGAATTTGAAAGGGCTGGGCAGTGATGCGACAGATGTGTATCTCGTCGAAGCCTTGCTCGAACCGTCGAAGGCGATCAAGAAAGGATTTGATTCGGTCCTCGTGGTGACGATCGATGGCAAGACGCTTCCCGGCAGAATTATCGACGAGAATCCCGACGAAGTGGTGCTACAGGTCTCAAGTGGCGATCTGCCGCGGGTCACGCTCGCGCGCAGCGACATTGACGAGATTGCGCCGAGCAAGGTCTCGGCGATGCCTGAAAATCTTATCGACCAACTCGCAAACCGCGAGCAGTTTCTCGATCTGGTCCGATACCTGATGGAACTCGCCGCCGCAGAACCGGATGGGGCGACACCGACACATGTGGCAGGCGGTCAATCGATTGAGCCGGAGTTGCAGGGGATCGTGCTGCTAAAGGAGTTCAATTGCTCGGCGTGCCACCTCGACGATGTGACGCAGACCCAGCTTACTGCGAAGCAGCCACCCGACTTGAGGCGGTCTATCGGCCGCATCAACCCCCACTTCGTTCGGCAGTTTGTTGCCGATCCGCTCGACACCCGGCCTCGTACGACGATGCCCGATGTCATGTCGGGAATGTCAGACGAAGATCGGCAAACTGTGGCAGAGCAAATTACGCACTATCTGGCGTCGCTTGGCGACACTCAGTCAACTGCGTCTCAGTCAACGGCGTCTCAATCAACTGCGTCTCAGTCCACCGAGTCTCAGTCAACTGCGCCTCAGCCGGTCGATGCGACGGCGGCGACGCGCGGTGGCGAGCTGTTTCACACCGTGGGTTGCGCGGCCTGTCACTCGCCCCGCGACGAAAACCATCGTGAGGTGCTGGCGGAGTCCTCCGATCCGCTTGGGGATGTCCATCACAAATACAATCTCGACGGACTCGTGGCGTTTTTGGAAAACCCGCTAGAAGTTCGCCCGTCGGGCAGAATGCCGAAGCTGCAATTGACTCATTGGGAAGCGGTCGATGTGGCCAGTTACCTGCTTTCGCATCCTCAAGCGGAGGTAACCTCGAAGCCATGGGAGCTCGACCAAGAACTGGTCGCCAAGGGCAAGGTTCACTTCGATCAGCTTGGTTGTCGGCAATGCCACCAGGTCGACTCGGCGGTCGCCAAGCCATCGTCGCTGCCGCTGTCGCAAGTTCGCGTGGAACAAGGCTGCCTCTCGGGGTCGACTGGAAAGTGGCCGACGTTCTCGCTCACCGAGTCGCAACGACAAGCTATTCAGGCGGCGCTGGGTCGTGAGTCGCACGAGCTCAGCGGCGGCGACGCAATCGCCGTCACACTTACGGCTTTTCGCTGCTTAAGCTGCCACCAGCGCGATGACCTCGGCGGCGTATCGGACCAGCGCGACGCGTACTTTCAGACCACTAACCCGAACCTTGGTCCCCAGGGCCGCATTCCGCCGACGCTAACCGGCATCGGAGCCAAACTGAATCCGAAGTGGATGCAGTCTGTGCTGGCAGGTCAACGAACGATCCGGCCCTATGTGCTGACGCGGATGCCACAATTCGGCACCGAAAACGTCGAACACTTGGTCGATCTGTGCCAGCAGACCGATCGGCTTCCGTCAGTCGATTTCGCCAAGTTCGACGACCAAAAGATGATGCGCGAGACCGGTGCCGAGATGGTCGGCACTGGCGGGCTCAACTGCATCGTTTGCCATACGTTTCAACAACAGCAGGCGGCCAACATGCCGGCCGTCGATCTCACCGAGATGGCCGAGCGGTTGAAGAAAGACTGGTTCTATCGCTACATGCAAGACCCTCAGAGCCTCAGTCCCAACACAATCATGCCGTCGTTCTGGCCGGGCGGACGGGCGATGCGAACCGACATCCTCGACGGCGATCGCAATCAGCAAATCGAAGCCCTCTGGCAGTACCTGCTCGACGGACGCCAGGCGCGGACGCCACGCGGGCTGATCGTCGAACCGCTCGAACTGCTAGCCACCGACGAAGCCGTGATGCTCCGCCGTAGTTATCCGGGCGTCGGCAAGCGGGGCATCGGCGTTGGCTTACCGGGCGAGGTCAATCTCGTATTCGACGCCGAGCAGATGCGGTTGGCGTTGATATGGAAAGGCAAGTTTGCGGATCCGGCCAGTGTATGGCGCGGACAAGGAAGCGGCACGGTCCGACCGCTGGGCGAGGGACTGCTGCAGTTCGCGGCCGGGCCCGATCTTGACGACGCGACTAACCCCTGGATTGCCGACGACGGACGACCGCCACGGCATCACTTCAAGGGTTACTCGCTCGACGACCAGATGCGTCCGCGGTTTCGATATGAATTCGACGGTGTTAACGTCGACGATTACGCGGTCGACGTTCTCGATGCGTTAACCGGCAACCCCTTTATTCGCCGCACGGTGACGCTCAAGGCCGACTCCGATCGCGACGGACTTTCGTTCCGAGTTGCCACTGGCAAATCGATTGTGCGAGGCGACGACGGCGTCTATGTCGTAGACAATAGACTGCGGATTCATATCGACGAAGCTCACGCAGGCTCGATCGTCGACGTGGCTGACGGCAAGTCGCTGCTCATTCCGCTGTCGATCACGGGGGGGGCAACGCCGTTGACCCTCGAGTACAAATGGTGAGAACTTGCGCCGAATTAGTTGCCTATTGTTCAGAAAGTTACAGCATGAAAACTCCACTCATCAGCGCCATTCTCTTCGCATTGGTAGGGAATCTCGGCGCTGAACCTCTCGGCGAATACTGGGGCACAGCCATAGAAGAGGCCAAGTATTACCGTATCGTCGAAATCCCGTTCCCTGAAGAGATTGCTTTGGAAGCCGGCAGCTTCGAGGTTGTGCCCGATAGCAAAGGGGGGAAGGATCGCCTGGCGATCGGAACACGACGCGGCGACATCTATCTGGTCGACGGCGCGTTTGACAAAAATCCGCGGACAGAGTTTCATCGCTATGCGGCCGGTCTCGACGAAGTCACGGGACTATCCTACAAGGACGGTGCCTTCTACGTCACGCAGCAGACCGAAGTGACTCGCATCGCCGACACCGATGACGATGGCCAAGCCGACAGCTTCGAAACGCTTAGCGATGTCTGGGGCTTCCGCAATTACCACGAATTTTCTTTCGGATCGAAGCTCGACCCAGAAGGCAACATCTGGGTTGCCCTATGCCTTTCGGAATCCTACAACTCAAAAGTTCCGTTTCGCGGCTGGAGCCTGAAGATCACGCCCGACGGCAGGACAATCCCCGTCTGTAGCGGCATTCGCAGCCCGTGCGGCATTGGCCCGAACGAACATGGCGTCATGTTCTATGCCGAAAGTCAGGGACCGTGGAACGGGTCATGTTCGCTGAAGGTACTTGAGCCCGGCGGCTTCATGGGCCATCCGATCAGCTTCAATTGGTATCCGTTGGCGGCGAAGATGGACCCGCCTGGCTCGACGGAATTGGCCGAGCGGTTTGCCAGTCCGCCGGTCGAACCCCAATCACCATCGCGGATGATGACCGAGCGGGCCCGCGTCAAAGAACTCGTCCCTTATGCCGTCGTCTTTCCGTATATCAAAATGGGTCGGTCGATCTCTGGCTTCGTCGTCGACCAAACGGGCGGCAAGTTTGGACCCTTCGAGAATCAAATTTTCATCGGTGATTTTAGCCTGAGTGTCGTCATGCGTGCGACCACCGAGAAAGTCAACGGTGTCTGGCAGGGGGCGTGCTATCCCTTTCGCGAGGGGCTGGCGACCGGCCTGTTGGCTTGCCAGTTCACACCCGAGGGCGATCTGGTTGTCGGCGGCACCAATCGCGGCTGGCCGGTGCGCGGTCCGCGGCCCTATGCGCTGCAGCGCTTAGATTGGACTGGCAAGACTCCGTTTGAAGTCAAAGAGATTAACGCCCGCCCCGACGGCTTTCTGGTCACATTCACCAAACCTGTCGACCAGGCGATCGCTTCCAAGCCCGAGTCGTATTCGCTGTCGACTTACACGTATATTTATCGACAGGGTTACGGCAGTCCCGAAGTCGACCACACGAAGCCCACGGTCACGCAAGCGAGCGTTTCGGATGACGGGCTGCAAGTTCATTTGCAAATCGATGGGTTGGTTCAAGGACACGTCCACGACTTCGATTTCCAGGGCGTCCGATCTGCCGATGCCGAGCCGCTACTTCATCCCAACGCCTACTATACGCTCAACGAAATCCCTCGCGACGAGCCAGCCGCGACCGCTAAACAGCCCGGTGATGAACAACCAGGCGAAGACGAACCAGCAGCCGAAGTCGCCTCGCCGAGGCCGATACTACAGGTCATCAACGGCAGCCAACAGCCAGTCGAAGTCTTTTGGCTCAAATCCGACAGCGAGCGAGTTCCGCAAGGCAAAGTCGCTCCTGGTGAGGATACAGTCATCACGACCACACTCGGCCATCGTTTTGCGATTGTTGGACAGGAAGATCAATTCGAAGTCACCGCGACAAGTCGCGTACCGATTCAGGCAATTCGCTTCGACCCGCCTGACAAAAACGGCGTGCCCGCTTTCTATACACAGAGTATCAGCGCCACCGGGTTTCCGATCGTGGCCTCCGCTAAGGTAAATCCGTACGCACTGAAAGAGGCCGCTTACCTCGTCGACCTGATGTTGGCTAAGCGACCGGATGTACGCGAGGCGATGATTCAAAGCGGCGCTCGCCTGTGCATACTCGCGTACAACGAATTCACGACCGATCAACCCGAATTCGCACACATGGGCGAACGTCGGCTGCGAGAGTTCCCCGGCATCTCGGGCAAGGACTTCTGGGACGCGCGAGCCCGCGGCATGGGAGGCAGCACCCGCGATCCCATCTGTTCGTGTGCCGAGGAGAACCTGCTCGCTTATCCCGGCGATCCGTATGCCGCCGAGAACATTCTGATCCACGAGCTGGCTCACAACATTCACCTGCGTGGGTTGGTCAATGTCGATCCGACTTTCGATAAGCGTTTGAAGGCGAGTTACAAAGCCGCGATGGCGGCCGGCCTGTGGAAAGGAAAGTACGCCAGCGTGAACGCCGAAGAGTACTTTGCCGAAGGGGTACAGTCGTGGTTTGACGACAACCGCGAGAACGATCACGACCACAATCACGTGAACACTCGCGAAGAGCTTATCGATTACGACCCGCTACTTGCTGATCGCTGCCGCGAAGTATTCGGCGACACCGAGCTGCGTTACACGAAACCTGTTACGAGGCTCCACGGACACCTAGAAGGCTACGACCCGTCGAAGGCTCCCAAATTTGAATGGCCCGAGCGGCTAAATGAAGCGAAAGTCCAGATCCGTCGCGACGCCGAAAATCGCGATCAAAATGACTCAGCCTCTTAAAACGAGACGGAGCCAAATGAGACGGAGCCGCGACTGACATTCGGCCGTCACGACGCCACAAGTCATTGGCTCAGCGATGGCCGGTTTTCAAGCCACCTTGAAACGAGGCGATCGCCGTCGGCCGGGCTCGTTCTGATGCCGTGTGGCCAGTTATTGCACCGCGCTTAATGAGAACCCCTTAGTGGGAACTCTGATGGGAATGACTCTAGCTCCGTATAGAACATCGCACTCGCATCAATCCGGTTCTCGTCGAGCCAATCCAAGCGCTGTTCGATTGGTTCGAGGCGACAAAGGCGCGGCAGCAGCACGAACCACACGATCGTCATTGCCGAGAGAATTGCCCCCAATTGTAAGGGGGGATTGCGAAACAAATTCATCGTAACACCTATTGCTATTCAATTGCCGCGGGTGGAAAAAACACGCCGAACATGAGCCATGCCATCAGCAGCGTGAGGCACAAGTTGAGTGACTGACCTGCGATGTAGAGCGCGAGCGGTTTGCCCCCTTTGAGTTGGGGCAGCAATTCGCGGAAATTGGTTTCGAGTCCGATGCAAACAAAGGCGAGGCAGAAGAGCCATCCGCGTAGGGTTGCTGTCGAGCTTTTGATCATCGCATCGACTAAATCAGCGCCACCCGGCACCAGTGAATGGACGATGCTGAACACGATCGAAGCAGCCAAAAAGCCGAGCACAAACTTGGGAAAGCGATACCAAATTTCGGCGATGCTCACACGCTTCGACTCGCCCACTTCGACGAACGTCGACCAATAGACGGCAACGCAAAACGCCGTGACACCGATCAAGATGTTTTGAATCATTTTGACCGTGGCGGCGACTTCGAGCGCCTTATCGCCGAGCGTCGCCCCGGCG
>JBGSWC010000307.1:0-6708 GCA_041752635.1 Pirellulales bacterium
GCGACACCATCGCGCGGTTGCTATCGGGAATTTCGCCCACGATCGCCGCGCGGCTGTTGGCGTTTGATTGTGCCGACGCAACATTCTCGCGATGGGTGTTTAGTGAAGAGCTGGCCCGCGAATTGCGTCGACTCGAAACGACGCAAGGCAGGTTCACAAAATCAGCATTTAGCGATTCGCGAGAGTCGTTGATCGCCCGCCGCGACCAGTTGTCATTGGCAATCGAACAGCGTTTGGCCGACGCACGCGGGCGTGGTGTCGAACTTGACGCTGGGTGGCGCGATGCCGTCACGCGGCGTGATCAGAGCCAACTCGAAGCCGAACGGCTCCGCAGCCAACTCGCCGTGGTCGAAAGCGAATTGGCCGAACTCGATGCCGAGCTGCGTTACCGCGAACTGTCGGCCGTGGTTGAACAAACGGTCGACAAAGCGCGCGCCGCTGAAAGCGAGCCGCAATTGGCGGACATCGACGATCAAATCGAGCAGTGGCGGCATTCGCTTGCACAGCTCGAGCAGCGCGAGGCGCGGTTGCGGCGTGAACTGTCGCAGCATCACCCCGATGAGTCGTCGACGACACTACCGCTCGCCGAACAGCGAGGCTATATCGCGGTGGCCGAGCGATTGCTGAACGATCTCGACAGCGAAATTGCCCGCTTTGCCCCGTCTGCCAAAGCGAATCTGTGTTTGTGTGGCGATGCACACGCGAGGCTTCATCCATTGGTGGCAACGCTCGCCGAGCAGATTACATCGCTCACAACGCTCGTCGACCAATACGACGCCGCCACGCGTATTCGCCACCTGGCGGGCGAAGCCGATCACGTGGCGCGATCGCAGCACGAACTGCGGGGGCAAATCGACTTCTTGCTCGCCCGTCGCCAAGAGCTGCTCAGGCGGTCACGGCTGCGGACTTCGCCGACCGCGACGACTGACAATTCGACCGAACAACGAGCACATCGCGTCGAACTGCGGCAACGTCTCGCAGCGCTTCGCACCGAACTAGGCGATTGCGAAGACCGGCTCGCCGAGTTGGAGCGTGACTGCCGCGAGTTTGAGCGCGAACGTAGCGAGCTACTCGGGCGCGACGAGTTGGCGCGGCTCCGTCGTGAACTCGACGAAGTGACGAGTGCGATCGACACCAGTGGTTTGACTCACGCTCGACAAGTTTCGCACGCGGGACGTCCTCGTTGGCGGGCATCGGAGTTGTTGTCGAAGTTCACCGATGGACGGCTTCGAGAACTGCGACTCATCCACGGCGGTCGCGATGCCGAGGTCTCCGACCATCGCGGCAACGTCGCGCTGCGGAGCGAACTCAACACGACCGATCAGCAATTGGTCGCACTAAGTTTACAACTGGCTAGCATTTCGACGCTCGCCGCCTGGGGCCTTGAATTGCCGGTGGTGATCGCGAACCCGTGCCACGGACTCTCGGATTCGCAGAGCACCGTGGTGGCGGTGGTGTTGCACGATTTTGCGCTGTCGGGACACCAGTTATTCATTGTTAGCGAACGCGCGCCGGCAATCGATCGTTGGCGGCAGTTAGGAGCTTCGCCGCTGGAGTGGCAGCGAACGCAGCACGCTCCACCGCAGTCCATGGCAGCAAAAACAGCGCACGAACCGGCCATTCGCACTGCCGTCAAGCAGGCCGAATTTCACCCGGCGATCGTTTCGGCCGAAGATGAGCCGAAGTTGTTGGTCAGCGACAATATCGAGCGATTCCCGGTCTTTGGTCCCGCGACACAAACGACGTTCGCTGGTATCGACATCCACACGGTGGGGCAATTACTCGATGCCGACTGCAAACAAGTGTCCCAGCGGCTTGGTCGCGACGGTATTACTCCAGCGGTGGTCGCACTGTGGCAACAGCATTTGGGACTGCTTTGCTTCGTGCCTCAGATCGACTTGATCGACGCCGACCTGTTGGTGGCCGCCGGCATCAGTTCGGCCGATGAACTGGCCGATTGCGACGTCGATGAGCTGCATCGGCAAATTGGCGAGTTTTTGGGCAGCGAACGTGGTATCCGCTTCGGGCGGCGTGGCTATCGCTACTCTCGCGACTCGGCCAATCGCTGGCGAACTGCCGCGCGAACAAGTCGCTCGTGGCGAGCCGATCAACGGGCGTGGCATTCGTGGAGCCGCAAGCGGGGCGAGCGGCAAGCGTGGCTCGAACGACAAACCAAAACCCACAGTCGTCGCGCAGCATCGACTCGGCAAACGCGAAACTCACCATCGAAAAGTACTGGCATCAAGCAATCGCAGCCAAAACAATCGCTGAAATTCAACCTCAGCCTATCGAGCTCAATCGTCGACGCCCCAAGCATCGGCCCGAAGACGGCCAAGCGGCTGGCCAAGGCCGGCATTCGCACGGTACGCGAGTTTCTCGATTGCGACCCCGCGCTGGTGGCCGAGAAACTCGAGTCTCGTCACATCACGGCCGAAGTGCTGGTCGCGTGGCAACACCAGGCGCAACTCGCCTGCCAAATCCCCAACCTCAGGGCGCTTGATACGCAATTGCTCGTCGGCTGTGGTTTCACCACCCCCGATGCCGTGGCGTCGGCCAACGTGGGCGAGTTGAACGAATTCGTGAAGGCCTATGCCGAAACGTCGGCTGGTAAGCGATTCTTGAGAGAAGCCGAACCACCGGGCATCGATTGCGTCGAACGCTGGATCGAATTGGCGAGGCAAGGGCGTCAACTGGACGCAGCGTGAACTTCGCGACGAAACAAGCCACAAGGGTTCCGTCATTCCCGCCTTCGCGGGAGAATGACACACGGTTACTCAACCGTCACACTCTTGGCCAAGTTGCGAGGCTTGTCGACATCGCATCCGCGTAGCACCGCGATGTGGTAGGCCAATAGCTGGAGCGGAATACTGGTAACGATCGGCTGCAAGAAATCGGCCGCCACAGGCACGTGGATCACGTCGTCAGCCAAGTCGGCGGCATCGTTGTCGTCGTCGTTGATAATGGCAATCACCGGACCGCCGCGAGCCTTGATCTCTTGCATGTTCGAGATGACCTTCTCGTAGACGCTTCCTTGAGGAACGATAAACACGCTCGGCGTATGTTCGTCAACCAGTGCGATCGGTCCATGCTTCATTTCGGCGGCCGGATAGCCCTCGGCGTGGATGTAGCTAATTTCCTTGAGCTTCAACGCCCCTTCGAGTGCGGTGGGGAAATTGTATTGCCGACCGAGATACAAGAAATTGTCGCAGCCCGCGTACTTGCCAGCGATGCGACGGACGTCGCTATTAGTGGTGAGTGCCTGTTCGACGAGCCCGGGCAGCAACTCTATCTCCTCGATAATCCGCAAGCCGGCTTCGTAGCTAAGGTGGTGAAGCCGTCCGAAATAGAGCGATAACATCGCGAGCACAACACATTGCGATGTGAATGCCTTGGTCGAAGCAACGCCAATTTCTGGACCCGCGTGCAGATAAACACCGCCGTCGGATTCGCGGGCGATGCTACTGCCGACAACATTGCAGATGGCGAGCGTGGTGTGTCCCTTGCGTTTCATTTCGCGCATCGCGGCAAGCGTGTCGATGGTCTCGCCACTTTGCGTGATGGCGAACAACAGCGTGTCAGGTGTGAGCGGCGGATTGCGATACCGAAGCTCGCTGGCATACTCGACCTCGACGGGAATACGCGCGAACGCTTCGAGCATGTACTCGCCAACGAGCGCTGCGTGCCAACTCGTGCCACAGGCGGTCAGCACGAAGCGATCGAAGCTGCGAAGCTGTTGAGGATTGAGATTGAGGCCGCCGAACTTCGCCGTAGCCGAGTCGCGGTCGAGCCGACCCCGCGTCGCATTGCGGATTGCCTCGGGCTGCTCGAATATCTCCTTGAGCATGTAGTGCGGATAGCCATCGAGTTCGACTTGTGCTGAGTCACTTTCAATGAGCTTAATGTCTTGAACGACATCGGTCGCTTCGCGATCGACTATCCGCACCGTGTCGACCGTGATGACCGCCAGTTCGTGGTCGGCCAGATAGACAATCCGTTCGGTATGGCCGGCAAAGGGGGAGTGGTCGCTAGCGAGAAAGTGCTCGCCGCTACCGATGCCGACGACCAGCGGGCTGCCCAGACGGGCAGCGATAATAACTTCGGGCCAGTCGCGAAACACGACTCCCAGTCCATAGGTGCCCCGCAACTGTGACACGGCCGCCTGGACAGCGGCGATGAGCGGCGCGTAGCGGTCGGCCAACCCGCCCCCCAGTTTGGCTTCCTCAGTTGCGCGATTTGCCTTGTCGAGCTCATAGGCGATTAAATGGGCGACGACTTCGCTGTCGGTCGCGGTGCGGCACGTGTAACCTTGGGCCGACAGCTTTTCTTTGATTTGGCGGTAGTTTTCGATCACGCCGTTGTGAACCAACGCAACGGCGCTATCGCCGCCGATGTGCGGATGAGCGTTTTCGTCGGTCGCGGGTCCGTGGGTGGCCCAGCGAGTGTGACCAATGCCAACGGTGCCTCGTGCCGGAGTTTTGCGGAGTTTTTTAGCCAGCTCGTCGATACGACCAGCACTTTTCGTGACGCTCAATTGGCCTTCATCAAGTGTGACAATACCCGAGCTGTCGTAGCCTCGGTATTCGAGCTGACGCAAGCCTTCGAGCAAAAATCCGGCCGCTTGTTTTGGGCCAATGTATCCGACGATTCCACACATGCTAGCTGGGGGGGCGGTTGGGAAGTTTCATGGTCTAAACGCAACAGACGATCTGTCGCGTTACCGAATCTTAGGGCGAACCCCGCTAGCGTGACTAGATGAATTCGTTGTGAGTGGACTTTGCATCGAACAGATTTTGCGGTATTACAAGCCCCTGGCATCGATGGATTTGGTGCCACCCTCCCCCGTTTCAATTGCCCTGTTTCAATGGATTGATCCCGCCATGCCCGCCAAGAAGTCGCTGGCCCTTCCCGGCTGCTACGTTGTGATTCCTGCTCGTTTGGGCTCGACCCGGTTGCCGCACAAAATGATGTTGCGCGAAACTGGCAAGACACTTATCGAACATACTTACCGCGCTGCTTGCGAAGCGAAGTTGCCATGCGAAGTGATTGTAGCTACCGACCATCGGATGATTGCCGACGAAGTGCGCTCGTTCGGCGGCCGCGCCGTGATGACCGATCCTCATTGCAACAGCGGCACCGACCGAGTGGCTGAAGTCGTTCGCGGGTTGCCCGACGCCAAGTTGGTCGTCAATCTTCAAGGCGATGAACCCGATATCAATCCAACAGCCGTCGACGAAGTCATTCGATTGCTGGCCAGCGATCCGACGCTGCCAATGGCGACGCTCGCGACACCGCTCAATAACGAAGCGTCGATCGCCGATTCTGGCTGTGTGAAAGTGGTATGCGACGAACGCGGCAACGCCCTTTATTTCAGCCGCAGCCGAATTCCATTTGTTCGCGAGCCAAAAAGCCTGCCGATGGACGTAGGTAGCCTTTGCCACCAGCATCTGGGAATCTACGCCTATCGACGTGAGTTCCTGCTCGAAATGGCGAGCTGGCAGCCTTCGCGTCTCGAAAAGATCGAAATGCTCGAACAACTTCGCGTGCTCGAGCGGGCAAGGACCATCAAGGTGGGTATCGTCGCAAGAGGCTCGCGCGGCATCGACACGCCGGAAGACTACGCTGCTTTCGTCGCTCGCTATGCAAAGCAACGGGCGGCTAACTCGCTGGCGGTGGCGTAGTCGTAACTTCGACTGACGGCAAATCAAACGGAGTGAGCCGTGGCGGAAAGATGTCAGGCTCGAGCCACCAGATCATGCGATCGTCGTAATGTTCGATCAGTCGCATAATGTCTTCGTGATCGCCCGATCGTGCCCATACGACCGGGGCCAACTCTAAATCGGCCTCATTATAGACCCACTCTTGCGGAGTGAGGTGATCGTCGGCGTAATCGACTATCACGAGGTGTCGCAGACCACTTTCGTCGAACAATTGTTTCAATTCAGCCCGGTAGTGCTGCCAGTCGTTTGTGCCCTCGCGAAAGTATGCCAACAAGCTGCCGGCGAAGACGAGCGAGTGTAGTATCACTAACAGCGAAGCGAGCGGCACCCATTGGCTATTAAAGGGGAAGTCGCGCAACCACACTCGGGGGGCTGCGTGAATGTTGCGAAGCCCCCAGCCAATGACGACAAACAGAAGGCAAGCCGATGGTGCCAAGTAGTGGGGCCAACTCCAAATCGTGAGCATTGAGGCGGCCCAGCCGATGGCAATTGCTACGAAGGCGACCCGAATTCTGCGCCCCCGCCAGACAGGCAGCAACAACAGCGGCACCGCTATTGGTGCGGTCATAAAGAATTTGGCGTTCACGCTGGTCATCTCGCTCTTGAGCGTGACAAATTCGCCCAAAGTGTCTTGCCGACCGTACCAGTCCATTGCCCATTCACGATGGAATCGTTCCATCACGGCGTGCCGATAAGTTCGATCGCTGTACGGCGACTGCCCCACGAAATTGGGGCTCATGGCATAGGTGTCTTCATGAACCATGTAAGGCAAGCGGAGTGGGCTGCCGGTCACGGCGTTATTGTAGACACCTATTAACGCAAGCGCGATCAGCATGACACACACTTGCGGTAGGAGCACGTGGCGCAAAAGCCCAACCCAAGCGGGCCAATGTGATCGTGACCACAAATAAAGCAGACTTGCGACGGCAACCATCACCGTGACCAATCCCTCGTAAGGCCTCGACACAGCCAGCAGCGCGGCCCCTAGGGC
>JBGSWC010000308.1:0-4133 GCA_041752635.1 Pirellulales bacterium
TACTCTTGATCATTCTTGCCCTTCTCGCGGTCGTCCCACACTTTACGTTTTGCCTTGAGGAGTCGCTCGGTGTACGACGGCTCATCGGCTGGTTCGGGAACTGCTTCGGTCGGCTGTTGGGGCTGCGAACTGGTGCGTGGACCGACAGCTTTGGCGACGGCGTCGCTGGTTGTGGAGGGGCTCGTTGGTTCTTCAAACCTTGTCGCCGCTCGGCGGCCCTCGATCTCTTCGCTAATCTCTCGTTTGCGGCTTCGCAGTCGTCCCATGGTCTCTGGCACCGGCACCTCGCGCTCGCGTCGCAAAACCCAACTCCGCATGCGAATAAACAGGGGCGGCAGCCACTCGAAGTTCAGTTGCACCCGACGCACGAACACATCGGCGAAAAACGTGCAGCACCCAAGCAAAATAATCCAAGGCCAAATCGATTGGTTTGATATCGCCGGTGGCATGTCGCGGCGGAAGGGGTTCGCGTCGAGCAATTGGTTGGGCTCGCTCAGATCGAGACCTGACTCGACTAAGACCCCAGGAGGCCCGTCCTTGGCGGACCTGTTGGCGAGTGACTTGAGCAGCGCCAGATTGGTTTCATTGTCGCGGTACTCCGCTGAGTAGCCGACATTCACTCCTGTGCGAATCGGCGCGCGACCGGGGCCCGGATTGACGACGATCAAATAGCTGCCGGCAAGTTCCGAGGGAAACTCGCCGACGTATCGACCCGGGGCCGTCTGTTCGATCCGCAAGGGTACGGACGTCATGTCCGGCGCGACGACGGAGCCAGACATCATCTGATCGTTGAGAAATTCTTCCTCGGCATCGACTGCGGAAATGACCACTTGAGTTTTGCCGTCCCCGACGTTGGTCGCCACGTTGAAGTTGCTGGTGTCGCCGGTGGGCCGCATTGCCCAACGAACCATTTGGCTGAAGAGCTTATCGTAGCCGTCCCAATTTGCCCAACGGTCGGCCCAGCGGTGGCCAGCGTCGGTCGTCAGTGCCACTGCCTTTCCAGCGCCGTAAGTCCAACTCGCCAGCACCGTCGAGTTTTTTTCCGTCGTCGGTTGTGGAGATTGCAGCAGAACTTCCACGAGAGGATTTTCTTTGATGGTGGTGAGCACAAAGCCCGTGATCGGCGGGACGCCGCCCTCGATGCCTTGCAGCATTTCGTGCTGGGAGACAATAGCAGGTTGGAAGGCGGGTTCGCGTTCGTAGACCAATGGCCGCGCGATGCGGCGGGCTTCGCGCTGGTAAATTTTTGGCAGTGCTTTGGCGCTTTTCACGACGTAATACTTCCCGCCGGTGGTCGTGGCGATGCGTTGCATTTCGTTGCTACCGATCATGCCATGCGAGCTAACCGCGACGGTGCTGATTTTCACTTGCAGTTGCTTCAGTCGATTGAGCGTGGCCGTCGTCGCCGGCGTGGGGTCGCCGTCGCTGATGATGATCATGTGTTTCACCGCGGCATCGGGCACTCCCGCATATGCCGTGGCCGACATCTTCAACGCGGGGTCGAATGCCGGCATGTCACCAATCGTCATACGGTCAGTGCGCGCAAGCATCATCTTGCGATTGGGTCCCACACGGATGAGTCCGCCCTTGGACTGCCCCCATAGCCACTGATCGTTGCCATTCCACTGGACCAGCCCGCAGTAGTCGCGACTGCCGAGAATGTTGATCGACTCGAACGCAATGCGTTTTTGCCAGTAGTTCGACTGAGGCATCTCGCCAGCGTGCATCATCAACACCAGTGCACCGACGGGGGTGACCTTGGTGTTCTTGATTTCAAAGTCCACCGGCATCGCCTTTTCGAGTTCGGTGTTGGTCCAACCCCCGGCGCCATACGTGTCGGGCCCGCCAAGCATAATCAGACCGCAGCCCATCTCGCGGGTGTTCCGCACGAGCATGTTGATTTGGTCGTCGGAAAAACTGCTAACATTCTCAGCGTCGGTGCCGGTGCTGCGCGAGACATTTGCAAGGACCACGCAGTCGTAGCGCTGCAACTCGGCGAGCGACGTGAAGAGACGGTCACTGGCCGCGACGGTAACTGCGATGTCCTCGTCGCGAAGTCGCTCGATGAGATAATCGAACTCGCCCTGCTTGTCCCAGTTTTCGATGAGCAAGACCTGGCCCTTGCCGCGGACGTGCGAGAAAGCTGTCGCTTCGTTGTTTTGAGTCATGCCATCAGCCGTCGGATCGTCAGGGCTAAAGCGGGCTTCGTAGGTGTAAAAGTCGGGCTGGTCGATTTCCTCGGAGATGGTGAAGACGCGTTTGCCGGGTGGCACGACGACCGGTTGCGTGACAATCGTTTCCTCGCGCTCGCCCGTCTTGCGGATGATGCGGAGCTTACCGGCGACCGAACGCTCGCTCCCCTCGGGGGCGTCGTTTCCCAGCACTACACGCATTTCAAAAGGTTGCCCCCGTCGAGCATTTGCGGGAATGTCGATTTTTTCGACGGCGACTTCGCTCCGCGGTGTGAGCATCACCGGCACCACGTCGATGCTGATACCGGCAGCAGCCGCTCCTCGCGCTTCGCGTTGGGCGTTGCCCAGGTTTTGATTGCCATCGGTCACGAGCACGATGCGCTTGGCCGCATCAAAGGGAAACATGGCCTGAGCGCGTTGGATAGCAGTGGCGAGGTCGGTGTATTCGGGGTCCAGCAGGGTTTCGACCCGAGACGGAAATGCGATACCCACCTCCACCAGCGGCATCTCTACTCCAGCATCACGCCCAAACACGATCACTGCGTAGCGATCATCGCGCGTGTCGTCTTGATGCTGTTGGAGCGAAGCATTGACATACTTGGCCATCTCTTGTCGCTGCTCGATGGGTATGCTCAGCGACTGGTCGAGCAGATAGATCACCGCCAGCTTGTCGCTACGGCGCTGGTACTGCACGTCTGCCAGTGCCAACACCACCGCCGTTAATACGAGCGATCGCAATACCAGCGCAATCCAACGTCGCCAACGTCCCAGACCCGACAAACCCGCGAAGCTCAACCACCACATTACTGGCAACAACCCGAGCAGCAGCAGGTAGCTCGGGCTGTCGAAAGTGAGGGAGTGTTCGAACATGGTTTTAGATTGCGAAGCGAAATGTTGTTGCGTCGTAGAGTCTGGTTAAGGTAAGTCGCGGAGCTACGGCATGTGTCAGCCTTGGGTTTCAACCCAAGGTCGAGAGCCATAGTTGTTCGGATTCGCGGAGCGACGGCATTTGATCGGCATGTTGCGAGAGTATCCGTAGCATATGTCGTCGCTCCGCGACTCCGCATGCTTGGGTGACGTTGTCCTGGGGATGAATCCCCAGGCTATCGGATTGTGTCGCTCCGCGACTCTACATACGATGCTTTTCCTTTCAAAACACCACGCGCTGCACCCGATGGTTGTTGGAGTCGAGCACATGCAGCCGACCGCGGCTATCCAGCGCCAGCGCCCACGGGTTATGCAATTCGCCTGGGCCACGGCCGTGGCGGCCCCAGGTGGCTAATGGTTTTCCATCGCATGTGAATTTCTGCACACGATGATTGCCATATTCGCAAATGTAAATGTTTCCGTGCCCGTCGAGGGCCAAATCGTAAGGATAATAAAGCTGCCCGGTGTCACTGCCTTCTTCGCCCCAGTATTGGAGCAGTTTGCCTTCTTGATCGAACACCTGAACCCGATGGTTGCAGGCATCGACGACCCAAATATGGTTTTGTTCGTCGATGACCATGTTTTGCGGGCGGCGGAACTGCCCCGGCTCACTGCCGTGGGTCCCCCATTGTAGGAGAAATTTGCCATCGTGCGTGAATTTTTGAATCCGGTCGAAATCGCCGTATTCGCCGATGTAATAGTTGCCAGCGGAGTCTTCGACGGCATCGGTTACAAAACCAAACTGCTCCGGCTCGCGGCCAAGCTCGCCACCGATAGTCGCATCGTCAATCGGTTGTCCTTGGCGGTCGTAGACCAACATTCGGTAGTAGTGCGTATCGGCCACGAGCAATCGCCCAGCTCGGTCGAACGAGAGCCCCGATGGTCGGCCGTTCTTGCTGACGGGTGTTTTCCACCCACGCAAGTATTTGCCGTCGGCGTCGAACACTTGTATCCGCGCGGTCATGTCGACGAGGTAGAGTTGGTCCTCGGCGTCGATGGCAATCGCCCGCGGCT